>CALBVR010000218.1 GCA_937969565.1 uncultured Acidimicrobiales bacterium
GACGAGCTCGTTGGAGTCGTCGTCACCGATGGTGCGGTCGAGAGAGGTTGGGGTGGTGAGCCGGTGGAGGCGTGCGTGCTCCTCATCGAGCTCGTCACCGTCGCCGGAAACCTGGCGCAGCGCAGCACGGAGGCTGGCCGAACGATCGCCGGGGAGGCGAACCAGGCTGGCCTTCTGGTCGAGCGCCCGGCCGATGGCCTGACGAATCCAGAAGGTGGCGTAGGTGGAGAACTTGAATCCCTTGCGCCAATCGAACTTGTCGACGGCGTGCTCCAGGCCGAGGTTGCCTTCCTGGATGAGGTCGAGGAGTTCCATGCCGGGAGGCAGGGGATAGCGGCGAGCGACGCTCACGACGAGGCGGAGGTTTGCCCGGATGAACCGGTCCTTCGCCACGGCCGCTTCGCGAATTGCACGATCGAGGTCGCGTCCGGTCTCGCCCTCTTCCTTCTTGGCGCGGCATTCTGCGCCGCGCTCGATGATCTTCGAGAGGTCGCGCTCTTCCTGAGCAGTCAGGAGGGGCACGAGTCCGATTTCGTTGAGGTACTGACCTACTGAATCACTCATGATGCTTCACTTAACGGGATTCGCTCCTCAGCGATTCCCTTTTCTTGGGGGGAATGTGTTGATTCCCAGATGAACCGAGGGGTATTCAAGTACAGCCCGGACTGGTGGACCCAAACTGCACTCTATGAATTCGGTCACGCCGCTTCTTTTCCCAAACGCCTTGAGCGCCGCCATGACCCGCCTTACGGGTAGGCCAATCGGCGCATGAGACTGGGTCTTAAGGACTAAAAGTGAAAAAGATTCGGCGAGAATTTCTGTCTGGACCTGATTTCCAACCGATATCCTCGATTGGTCCCCTCACGGCCCAAACGACGACAATACACGCGTTACCAGCAATGGCCAGTGATTTTGCTGTGTTGTTCGACACCTTCTCCGGATCTGACATCTAGTGTGGCCGAGTGACCGGTGAACATCGACGTGTAGGGGTTTTCGGTGGCACGTTCGATCCGCCCCACATCGCCCACGTGGTGCTGGCGGCAGCCGCCGTGCATCAGCTGGAGCTCGATGAGCTGATCGTCATGCCCGCTGGCGTTCCGTGGCAGAAGGTCGGGTCCCGGCGGATCTCGTCCGGCGATGCCCGTCTTCGCATGTGTGCGGCCGCGTTCGGCCCGGTGGATCGGGTCGTCGTGTCGGACATGGAGGTGCTTCGGGAGGGGGACACCTACACGGTGGACACGCTCGAAACGCTGTCCGGTCCAGGCATCGAACTGCATCTCCTGCTCGGCAGTGACACGGCTGCGGGCCTGGACACCTGGCATCGGCCGCAGGACGTCGCCCGGCTGGCGAACATCGCCGTGTTTCCGAGGCGTGGGCAGGAAGGCGAGCCGCCAGAGGGTTTTGCCTGGTCGCTGCTGGAACTGCCGGGCCTCGAAGTCTCCAGCACGGACATCCGCCGACGAGCGGCCGCAGGTGAACCGATCGACGGGCTGGTTCCACCACTCGTCCGGGAGATCGTCGACGCAGAAGGGCTCTTCCGCGAATCGTGAGGCGAGCCGTACCGTCAGAACACCGCAACCGCTGGATCACGCCGGTCTTCGCCCTGATGTTGATCGGCGTTGGCTTCGCTGCGTGGAACGTGGCTCTGGAGGCGCAGCAGGCCGTACTCGAGTCGCAGAGCGGTTCGATCAGCGATGTTGCCCTCGACCCGGACGCAGTGAACTTCCGGGCGTTCACGGAGCCCACCCCGACGGGTCTCGTCCTCCACACGGCGATCGAGAACGGCCAACCGGAGCTCACAGGTGTCACCTTCATGGCGAGTGCTGACGGCAGCCAGGGGGGCACGGTCTTGTCGATTCCGTCGACGTTCGTTCACCTTGCCGGTGAGAACGCGCCGCTGAGCGAGCTGTTCACCGAGGTCGGGTTCCTCGCCGTCGTCCGTGAGATGGAGTCGGCGCTCGGTATCGGCTTCTCCGAGGTCGTCGTACTCGACGCCCGCTCCTGGACCTCGTTGATGACCGTCGACCTCCCGCTCGAGTTCACGCTCTCCACCGATCTCGTGGAGAACGTGTCCGAGACCCAGCGCCGCACGATCCTCGCCGCAGCCACCAGGCCGTTCGACCTCAGCGAGGTGGAGCTCATCGCCTCGCATCGCAACCCGGACGAACCCTCCCTGCTGCTGGCGAACCGTCAGCAGTCGATCTGGCGGGCGTGGGTGTCGCAAACGGCGGCGTCGGCGGAACGGCCGGGCATCTTCACGCTCGACGAGGGCTTCGTGGACCTGATCGGCGACCTTGCCAATGGTGAGGTGTCGTATCGCAGCATCGCGGCTGCGGCTTCGGTCGGAGACACTCCGGCGGACACCACCTATGTCGCCGACCCCGACCAGGTGTTGGATCTCGTTGCGCAGATCGTTCCGTTCCCCACCCCGGCCGAGCCCGGCGACCGCCCATCGGTGATGCTGCTCGACGGCACCGGAGGGGTGTACGAGCAGCTTCCGGTGTTGTCGACGGTCGTTCGCTCCGGAGGCCAAGTGGCAAT
>CALBVR010000219.1 GCA_937969565.1 uncultured Acidimicrobiales bacterium
ATCACCGCGCCTCAAGACGCAGCCACCGCCGGCGCTGCGGAACTCGGAGAGGTCAGGGTTTGGGAGTCCGAGGATGGCATTGTCTGGGAGGCGAGCCGCGGGTTCGATTGGTCAGTTGTCTCGAGTGCCTCCTTGGAGTCCCACGACCAGGGCTACGCCTTCACGACGGGCTTGGCCGACGATCAGACGCTCGTCGACATCCGGGAGGGCGGGCGATCCCGTTCCAAGTTGCCCGTCTCCGGCCCGTCCGTTCTCGCCGCCACCGATGAGCGATGGATCATCAGTGGCAGCGAGCCGACGGGCGAGCTCCGCATGTTCATCAGCGGTTAGTTGAGCAATGGCAGGGCGTTGGGGCAGCCGCGTGCCGTTTGCATGCCCCGACGTTGCTTGTCAGCTCCAGTTGGTGATCTCGTCCATTCGGTCGAGCTTGGTGAGGCGCTTCGTGATCCACACTGGGGCCTCGGTTCGCTCACCGGCGAGCGAGGCCTTTGCGTGCTCGCCGTGCTCATCCCACACGTGGCAGGAGTTCATCGTGAACGCGAGCGAGGTCTTGTGCTCTTCCTCGGTCCATTCCCGATCGCCGACCGATCGGCCCTCCTCGTGTGGGAGCTGCCGCATCGAATAGATCGACTGGATCGCCACCGGCGCCATCGCTTTCAGCAGCGCGACGATGTGGGTGCAGCCGTGCTGCCGGCCAAAGGTGCTGTTCACGAAACGGGTGAACCCCGCAGCGATCGATTGCCCCACCAGCTTCTGGTACGCCACTGCGATGCCCGGGCAGGTGCTGTGCGGGTGGTCGTCGAACGTGACGTCGATCGCCGTGATCTCCATCGCGGGAAACGTGAGGGTCAGGCTCACGGTCATGTCGTGCACGGCGAGCGGCTCGGGGTCGCCGGGAACGAACAGGCCGGCCGGCTTCAGGTCCTGGATTCGACCGACCAGTCGGAGCGTCTGGGCATCGATCCGATAGGAGCCGATGTCGTACGACCGGGAGTGCACCAGCACCTCGCCGGCATCAAGCGTTGCCTGGTCATAGGAGATCACGTCAGCCACGCCCCATCATGTACCGGAACCCGAGGCGGCTGCCGAACCCGCCTCTCACCCTGCCCATCGCGGGCAACACAGCGTTCACACGAACGAATTGAGCGGCGTTCTTCGAGCGGGCTAGGTTCCGACTGGGATGCAGCTGTCGCCTCATGAACAAGAACGCCTCCTGGTCCACGTCGCTGCAGACGTGGCCCAGAAGCGGCGCGACCGCGGGCTCAAGCTCAACCACCCCGAAGCCGTCGCCCTCCTCACATCGTGGGTCTACGAGGGAGCCCGAGACGGCCGGTCGGTCGTCGAGCTGATGGAAGACGGCTGTGCCGTGCTCACCCGAGACGACGTGATGGACGGTATCGCCGAGCTCGTCGACGAGATTCAGATCGAAGCGACGTTCCCGGACGGCACCAAGCTCGTCACACTGCACGAGCCGATCCGATGATTCCGGGCGAGATCACCGGGCCGACCGAGCCGCTGGTGCTCAACGAAGGCCGAGCGTCGATCTCGCTTCGAGTCGAGAACGCCGGCGACCGGCCCGTGCAGGTCGGCTCGCACTACCACTTCGCCGAAGCGAACCCGGCCCTGCAGTTCGACCGGGACGCCGCCCGCGGGTTCCGCCTCGATGTTGCCGCCGGCACCGCCGTTCGTTTCGAACCCGGCATCGCCCAGGAAGTGAACCTCGTCGCGCTCGCTGGCTCCCGCATCGTCCCGGGGCTGCGCGGCGAAACGAACGGAGCGATCGATGGTTGAGATCTCTCGAGCCTCCTACCGCGCCCTCTACGGCCCGACGGCCGGAGACCGGGTGCGGCTGGCCGACACCGACCTGCTGATCGAAGTCGAACGCGACCTGTGCTTCGGCGGCGACGAGGCCGTGTTCGGCGGAGGCAAGGTCATCCGCGAATCGATGGGCCAGTCCCGGGCAACGAGAGCCGAGGGCACACCCGATCTCGTCATCACCGGTGCGCTCATCCTCGACCACACCGGCATCTACAAGGCCGACATCGGTGTGCGAGACGGCCGCATCGTTGGCATCGGCCGAGCCGGCAACCCGGACACGATGGACGGCATCGATCCGGCACTGGTGATCGGCCCGTCCACCGAGATCCTCGCCGGCAACGGCCGCATCGTCACCGCCGGCGCTGTCGACAGCCACGTCCATCTCATCTGCCCGCAACTGATGGAAGAGGCACTCGCCTCCGGCATCACCACGATCATCGGTGGTGGAACCGGTCCGGCCGAAGGGTCGAAGGCCACCACGGTCACGCCCGGCGCCTGGAACCTGGCCCGCATGTTCGAAGCGTTGGACCAGTGGCCGGTCAACGTGGCGCTCTTCGGCAAGGGCAACACCGTCTCCGAAGAGGGGCTGCGAGAGCAGGTCGCCGCCGGCGCATCGGGCTTCAAGCTCCACGAAGACTGGGGCACGACACCCGCTGCGATCGATGCCTGCCTGCGCATCGCCGACGAGGCCGGCGTGCAGGTGGCGATCCACACCGACACGCTGAACGAAGCCGGCTACGTCGACAGCACGCTCGACGCCATCGCCGGACGCTCCATCCACACCTTCCACACGGAAGGCGCGGGCGGCGGACACGCCCCGGACATCATCACCGTCGCGTCCCACGCCAACGTGCTCCCGTCGTCCACCAACCCGACCCGTCCCCACACCGTCAACACGGTGGCCGAACACCTCGACATGCTGATGGTCTGCCATCACCTGAACCCGGCGGTGCCCGAAGACCTTGCGTTCGCCGAGTCCCGCATCCGTCCCTCCACCATCGCCGCCGAAGACGTGCTGCACGACGTGGGTGCGATCTCCATGATCGGCTCCGACAGCCAGGCGATGGGCCGCATCGGCGAAGTCGTCATGCGCACCTGGCAGACGGCGCACGTGATGAAGAAGCGCCGCGGCGCGCTGCCCGGTGATGGCGAAGCCGACAACAACCGGGCCCGCCGCTACGTCGCCAAGTACACGATCTGCCCAGCCATCGCCCACGGCCTCGACGACGAGGTCGGCTCGGTCTCGGTGGGCAAACTCGCCGACCTCGTGCTCTGGGACCCGCGCTTCTTCGGCGTGCGGCCGCACGTCGTCGTCAAGGGCGGCATGATCGCCTGGGCGCAGATGGGCGACGCCAACGCATCGATCCCCACACCCCAACCCGTCTTCCCCCGACCGATGTTCGGCGCCGCACCCCCGGTCGCCGCAAAGACGAGCGTCGCCTGGGTCGCTCCCGCCGCCCTCCACAGCGGAGCGCTCGACGACCTTGCGGTCCGGCGGCAGTTCGTGCCGGTCAAGAACTGCCGTTCCGTCGGCAAGGCCGACATGCCGGAGAACGACGCCCTGCCCGACATCCAGGTCGACCCAGACAGCTTCACCGTCACCGTCGACGGCGAAGTCATGGTCGAAGACCCCGCCACCGAACTGCCGATGGCACAGCGCTACTTACTGTTCTGATGGCGACCGGAGCGCTGGCCCTGCTCGCCGATGGGCGGTTCCCGTCGGGTGGCCATGCGCACAGTGCGGGTTGGGAAGCCGCCCAAAAGCTCCTGCAGTTGGACGACACCGCTGCCCTTCGGAGCTTCATCGACGGCCGGTTGGCCACCGTCGGCCTGACCGAAGCTGCGTTCGTTGCCGCCATCATCCACCGGCTCGACGCATCGGTCTCGATCGCATGGGGCGAGGTGGACGCCGAGGTCGACGCCCGCATCGCCAGCCCCATCGCCCGCCGCACGTCCCGGTCGCTCGGTCGGCAGTGGGTGCGCGCCGCCCGCAGCATCTGGCGCGGCGAGTCGCTCGCACTACCAGCGGGCGACGGTGACCCGCATCAGATCGCGGCGTTCGCCTGTGTGGCCGCCCACGTGGGCATCACCCCCGAAGACGCGGTGCGCCTCCACCTGCACCACCTGGTCGCCACCATCACGACCGCCGCCGTCCGGCTCCAGGGCTTCGATCCGTTCGCCATCCAACGCCTCCAATTCGACCTCCTCGAATCGACTGATCGAATCGTGGACGACGCGCTGTCCTGGCAGCGGGTTCCGTGGAGCGAACTGCCCGCATCGAGCGGCCCGCTGGCCGACCAACTGATCGAACACCACGCCACGTGGGACCTGCGACTCTTCCAGTCGTGACCCACGCCAAGAAAGGACGACACCATGCACGGCATTCCCGGTCATTCCCATGATCACGACGACGACGCCGGCGACGAGGCCGGGCCCGACGACGTCGCCTACGGCAGCGCCGCCAACGACGGCCGCCCCATTCGCATCGGCATCGGCGGACCAGTTGGCTGCGGCAAGACCTCCCTCGTCGCCTCGCTGTGCCGCGAGCTGGCTGACGAGCTCTCCATCGCTGTCGTCACCAACGACATCTTCACCACCGAGGACGCCGAAGAACTCCGCCGCCAGGGCGTCCTCCCCGAGGAACGCATCGTCGCGGTCGAGACCGGCTGCTGCCCGCACACGGCGATCCGGGACGACATCTCCGCCAACCTCGACGCCGTCGAAGCGTTGGAAGACCGCCTCGGCGACGTGCAACTCACGCTCGTCGAGAGCGGGGGCGACAACCTCACGGCCATCTTCAGCAAGGGCCTCGTCGACCGGCAAGTCTTCGTGATCGACACGGCGGGCGGCGACGACGTGCCCCGAAAGGGCGGCCCCGGCATCGCCAGCGCCGACCTGCTCCTCATCAACAAGATCGACCTCGCCCCACATGTCGGTTCCGACGTGGACCGCATGGTCGCCGATGCGTCGGAACGCCGGAGCGGGCGACCAGTGATCGCCGCCGCGGTGACGAAGCCGTCCGGTGTCGACGAGATCGCCGCGTGGATCCGTGGCGAGCAGCGCGACTGGGCGTCGGCCACTGCATGAAGGCCCGGGCCACGATCGAAGCCGACGTCGGATCGGATGGCTCGACCCGCTTCCCGACCCTTCGATCGGAGTCGCCGCTGCTGCTCCGGCGCACGCCGGAGGCCGTCTTCCTCGTCGGCGGTGCAGCCGGACCCCTGGGTGGTGATCACACCGAACTTCAGGTGACGATCCGCCGTGGGGCGACCGTCGTGCTTCGCAGCGCCGCCGCGAGCATGGCCCTTCCCGGCCAGGGTCCATCGATCGGAAACATCACCGTCCACGTCGAGGACGGGGCCGATCTCACCGTCGACCTCGAACCACTCGTCTCCGTCGCCGGCAGCGACCACTTCCAGCGGGTTCGCATTCAGCTCGAGGGGAGCGGTGCGTTGCGGTGGCGTGAACGGTTCGTGCTCGGCCGAACCAATGAACCGCCCGGCATGCTGTCCACGTCGTTCCGGGTCGAACGCGACGGGCGGGCGATCCTGCATCAGGATGTTCAACTCGACGCAGCGGGCAACCCGGCGATCATGGGCAGCGCGCAAGCGCTCGTCACCGACCTCGCCATCGGATCGACCGCCGCCGGACCGGCCACGTGGTGGCAGGAAACGGCGCAGGCGAACCGGGTCGCCCTTGGCGACGACGTGTCCCTGGCGACGGCGCTCGGGGCAGAACTGTTGCAGGCAGAAGCGGCGCTCCGCCACCTCGACGATCAGTCGTAACGGGCGACCTCAGCACGACCCACCACGAGGTGATGCACCTCGTCCGGGCCATCGGCCATGCGGAGCCAACGCTGGCCCATGAACATCTCGGCCAGCGGGAACCAATGCGAGAACCCGGCGGCGCCATGCATCTGCATCGCATCGTCCACGATCTGGGCCGCACGCTCGGGCACCATCGCCTTCACCGCCGACACCCACACGCGTGCGTCCGCGTTGCCCATCGTGTCCATCGCCTTGGCGGCGCGAAGCACCATCAGGCGCATGGCCTCGATCTCGATTCGGGCCCGGCTGATCTTCTCGGTGT
>CALBVR010000220.1 GCA_937969565.1 uncultured Acidimicrobiales bacterium
TTCTCACCCTTCCGTTCTGGGCGATGATGTACGTCGGCACGCTCGAGCGTGTCCCCCAGGGCCTGACCGGCCTGCTCGGCCACGGCGAAGAGCTCTATGTCGAATCCGGATGCTCGGGCTGTCACGGTGGAGAAGGCGGTGGCGGCATCGGTCCGGCACTCGCCGATGGCGAAGTACACATCTCCTTCACGTCCCTCGAGGACAACGTCGTCTGGATCGCCCGGGGCTCGGCCATCGTCGGCACCGGCAACAACTACACCTCGGCTGACTCCGAGCGTCCCCGTGCGGTGGCCGGCCAGATGCCCGGCTTCGGCTCCGAAGGCGCCAACTCGCTGACCGCCGAAGAGATCCTCTCGGTCGCCCTGTACGTGCGCACCCAGTTCCACAACGACGAGTTCGGCGGCGAACGCGACCTCGAACTCGTCCCCGTGCTCAACGAACTCATCGAGACCGGCGAGATCGAGCTTCCCGAGTCGTTCGAGGGTGCCTCGCTCACCGCCGACGACGTCGCCGACTGGATCGCACCGGCTCGAGAGGCCCTTGCTGCTCTCGAGGGCTGACGCTCCGGTCTCGCACCGGGTTCGGGCCCATCGGGCCTTCCCTTCGATTGCACTTGCCGGCGTCTGCGTCGTTGCCGCGCTGTCACCGGCCGGCGATGACGAGGGTCAGGTGCTGTGTCCGTTCCGGCTCGCCACGGGCGGCTGGTGTCCGGGCTGCGGTGGCACCCGAGCGGTGCGCTCCATGGTTCGGGCCGACGTCGCCGGTGCCTTCGCGCTGAATCCGTGGGCACTGCTCGTCATGGTTCAGGCGACCGTTCTCGCCGGATGGGTTGCGGCTGCCCCCGATGCGGCCATGTCGTTCTGGCACCGGTGGAGCAACGAGTTCCTGATCGCCAACATCGGTCTGGCGTTGGCCATCTGGGCGGTCCGGTTGGGCACCGGCACGATCCCGCTCCCCTTCTGAGGCATTCGCCCGGTCGCTTGCCCGTCCCGGCCGCTAGCGGCCGTTCCGCACCTCGATCACGTCGTCGGTGACGATCGCCGCCATGAATTGCTGGAGGTCGGCTGGCTCGAGGGTCTGCAACACGTCGACCTGCCGGCGTCGGTCCACGATGCGGGCCGGATCGCCGGCCGCCTCGTCGAACAGCGACTCGATGTAGAAGCCGTTGTTGATGAAGTTGTAGCGGCTCTCGAGCACGGCGCGGGCCTCGGCGAAATCGGCCGGATCGATGGCGCCGCCGACGATCGCAGCGAGTTCCGCCTCGATCGCATCATCGATCTCGACGATGCGTGATGGGTCACCGTCTACGGACACGTACAGCTCGGCACCATCGCCCGGTTCTTCGAAGCTCACGAAGGCAGAACCGCCGTAGGTGGCACCGAGACGTTCTCGGATCACGGTGAAGAGCCGGTCGTTCAGGAGGCTGTTGGCCAATTCCGCCAGCACTCGATTCCGAATCGTCTCGTCGGCCGTTCCCGTGGACAGGTAGCGGTAGGCCCCCGACTGTGTGCCGGCCCCGACCGCCAGGTCGAGCTGGGTCGGCCCCGGAGGTTCCGGCACGGTTGCGGTTTCGGCGGACGCTCCCGGCAGGCTGCCGATCCAGGTACGCGACAGCTCGACGATGGTGTCTTCGTCCACGTCGCCGACGATCACGATCGTGTGGTCGTCCAACGACTGGAAGCGCGATTCGAACAGCTCGAGCGCCGCAGTCGCATCGAGCGCCTCGAGTTGTGCCTCATTCGGCAAGAACGAGAGTCCCCCGCCGCCGGTTCGAGCATCGGCCACTGCGATGTCGGCGGCGAATGCGGCATCGAGTTCCGCGAAGGCGAGATCGTCGCGAACGAACTGCACCTGCTGTTCGAGCGGAACCTCCTCGACCATCGGCTCCATCACCCAACCGTGAATCAGCTGGAAGAGCGCCTCCAGGTCCTCGGGAGACGCCGAACCGCTGAAGCCTTCTCCAACGTCGCTCACGTACGGCGACACGAACACGTTGAGATCGCTCAGGTGACGCCGCACCTGCACGGCGTTCCATTCGCCGATCCCGGAGTCGGCAGCGGCCGCCACGGCCGTGTTGATGACGGCGCCGTCCTCGGCGGAGAGTACGCTGCGGCCGCCTGGCGATTCCGAGACCACGCTCACCTCCCCGGCCGAGATGTCCGATTCGCGGAACAACACCTGCGTGCCGTTGGCGAACTCGAGGCGGATGCCGTCGTTGAGCTCGAGGTCGCTGCGGCTCGTCTCCTCCACCGGCTCCGGCGCAGCGATCAACACATCGACCGCTTCGAGGTCGTCGTCCACGGAACCGATCTCGGCCTGACTGGCACGTTCCACGGCAGCGAGATGGTCGCTCGCATCGCCCACCCGTTCGGCGTCCGGTCCCACGACGAGGACGATCGGTGCCGTCGATCGCATGGCCCATGTCCAGTGGTCATTCATCTCCTGGAGCGTGAGTTCGTCGAGAATTCCGAGACCCATGTCGACCGAGTCGTCGACGCTCTGCAGGTCGGTGCCTTCGAGAAAGTGCTCGACCATCGCATCGGCGAAGGCTGCGTCCTGGGTCGTGTCCTGGGTGGCCCGCTGCTGCTCCAGTCCGGCCCGGAAGCCCTCCAACACTCGGTCCATCTCGTCCTGGGTGAAGCCGTTTCGAATCGTGCCTTCGATCTCCGTCATCAAGGCCTCCGTGCCCGCCACCAGATCGACGGCGTCGACATTGAATCCCATGTACTGAAGGTGTCGGGTCTGCCAGAAGCGGCCGGCCGATGCCGTTCGAAGGTCCACCCGTCCGGCGCTGATTCCGTCGTTCAGGCGCTGGCTCATCATCTGCCCGAGCGCGAACTCCATGAAGAGCAGTCGGGTGCCGTCGCGCGTGCCCAGGTCCCAATTCTGGAACGGGTAGTCGACGCTGACGAACGAATCCCCGAAGGTGGGTTCGATGACCACGTCGACGAGCGGGTCGACCCGAAGGTCGAAGTCGATGTCGCCGGGGTCCGGACTCGTGCCGCGGGCCTCGAGGTCGGAGAAGCGGTCGACGATCATCTCCTCGAGATCGTCGAGGCTCCGGTCGCCGACGGCGATGACCGCCATGTTGTCCGGTCGATACCAGGTGTCGTAGTAGGCCCGAAGCACGTCGGCCGAGATCGTGTTGATCGTCTGCTCGGTACCGCCCACGTTCACGCCCTCCAGCGGCGTGTCGAGGAAGTACGCCTCCTGGAAGGCGTTGCTGATGATGCCATCGCCGCCTTCGTCGCGCAGGCGGGCCTCCTCACGGACGACCGGTGCTTCGTTGGCCACCTCGGTCGGGTCGATCGTGGCGCGGGCCGCCCACTCGGCCAGCACGTCGAAGGCGATGTCGACGTTGTCGCCCCGATCCTCCACACCGAGTTGATAGACGGTCTCGTTGTCGCTCGTGTAGGCATTGAAATCAGGGCCGATCTGGGCACCGATGCTGCGAAGGGCCGCGTCCAGTTCGTTGCCGGGAAACGCCTCGGTGCCGTTGAACATCATGTGTTCGAGGAAGTGGGCGACGCCGGTACCGACCGGGTCCTCCTGCCGAGCGCCCGCTCGCACGACGAGACGCAGCGCAACGGCCTGGCCGGGGCTGTCGTTGCTTCGCACGTACCAGGTCAGGCCGTTGTCGAGCACGCCCGTCCGGATGGCGTCGTCGATCGGAAGTGGCGTCGGGTCCGGGTCGGGCGCCGGCGGCAGGTCATCGACGATGGCGTCGGGCTCCGACGGCTCCTCGTCCTCGGCGTCAGCGACCGTGCTGGGCGTGGGCTCCTCCGGCTCCGGCGCCTCCGTGGTGGGCGCCGTGGTGTCGTCCTCCGAGTCCCCCGTGCAGCCCGCGAGGACCACCATCACACACGTCGCGCCAACCAACCACCGCACCAATTTCCGCATGGAGCGAGCCTAGGCGAGCGCCACGGTGCGGCCCGCGCACCCGCAGGTGTCGTCGAAGATCAGCCGGCGACGACGGCCGCGGCCGCGTCTGCCATCGCGGCGAGCGATTCGTCGATGATTTCGTCGGTGTGGGCGAGCCCCGGGAAGAGGATCTCGTATGCGCCGGGCGCAAGGGCCACTCCACGCTGGAGCAGCTCGTGGAAGAACTTCGGGTAGATCCCGTTCTCCGCGACGTCCTTCACCTCATCGAAGTTCGTCGGGGCCGTGTCACCGAAGAACAGCCCGACGAGGGGCCCGACCCGGGGGACGGTCGCAGTGAGACCGGCATCGTCGAAGACCGCTTGCATGCCGTCAGCGAGTCGGGTGGCGATGCGCTCGAGCTCGACGTAGGCATCGCGGTCGAGCACCTCGAGGGTCGCAAGACCGGCCGCCGTCGCCAGCGGGTTCCCCGAGAGCGTGCCGCCCTGGTACACGCCGCCGAGCGGCGCCACGTTGTCCATCACCGCAGCGCTGGCGCCGAAGCAACCGACCGGAAGCCCACCGCCGATCACTTTGCCGAAGGCCCACACGTCAGGTCGAACACCCGACCACTCGACGGCGCCACCGTGTGCCAGCCGGAAGCCGGTGATGACCTCGTCGAACAACAGGAGGGCGCCGGCTTCGTCGCAGGCGTCGCGCAGACCCTGCAGGAATCCGGGAGCCGGTTCGACCAACCCCATGTTGGCGGCCACCGGTTCGACCGCGACCACCGCAACGGTTTCGTCGATCTCGGGGATCACATTGAACGGAGCGACAACGGTGTCCGCAACCGCGCCGGCCGGAACGCCATCGCAACCGGACAGGCCCTGGTTGGCCACGCCGGAACCACCGGCCGCCAGCAGCGAATCGGTGTGGCCGTGGTAACAACCCGAGAACTTGATCACCGTGTCGCGGCCCGTGGCGCCGCGGGCCAGACGGATGGCCGACATCGCCGCTTCCGTTCCCGAGCTCGTCAGGCGGAGCATCTCCAGACCATCGATCCGGCTGGTGATCTCTTCCGCCAGCTCCACCTCACCGAGTGTGGGCGCGCCGTAGCTCGTCCCGCGGGCCGCGGCAGCCGTGACGGCCTCGATCACCTTGGGATGGGCATGACCGAGGATTCCCGGGCCGTAGCTCTGCACGAAGTCGATGTAGCGGTTGCCCTCGACGTCCCAGACGTGGGCGCCGTCGGCTCGATCCACGAAGTACGGAGTGCCGCCGACCGACCGAAACGAGCGCACGGGAGAATTCACACCACCGGGCATGACCTTCTTGCCACGCGTGAACAGGGCGTCGTTGGTGTGGGACATCAGTCGTCTCCGGCTGGGTTGAGTTCGGCCCGTGGGGGTTCGATGGCGCGAGGGCCGGTTCCGAGTGCAGGGCGATGGTCGTGCAGGGTCTCCGCAATGCTGCGGGTGAGGTAGGTCAGGATCAGATCTGCTCCGGCGCGCTTGATCGACGTCAGGATCTCGAGTGCCGCGGCTTCCCCGTCGATCCATCCGTTGGCTTCAGCGGCCTTGAGCATCGCGTACTCACCGGACACGTGGTACGCCGCGATCGGGACATTCAGCTCGAGGCGGGCCCGCAGGATGATGTCCAGATAGGACAGCGCCGGCTTGACCATCACCATGTCGGCGCCTTCGGCGAGGTCGAGGGCGATCTCCTCCATGGCTTCCCGGCCGTTGCGGGGGTCCTGCTGATAGCCCTTTCGGTCGCCACCGTCGGCAATCGTCACGTCGACGGCGTCGCGGAACGGCCCGTAGAAGGCGGACGCGTACTTTGCGGCATAGGCCAGGATCGACGTGTCGGTGAAACCGTCGGTGTCGAGCGCGGCACGAATCGCTGCGACCTGGCCGTCCATCATTCCGGACGGCGCCACGATGTCGGCACCGGCAACCGCCTGGGCGAGTGCGACTCGCTGGTAGATCTCGAGCGTGGCGTCGTTGTCGACTTCACCCAGGTCGTCGACGATGCCGCAGTGTCCGTGCGTGGTGTACTCGTCGACGCAGAGGTCAGCCATCAAGACCATCGTGTCGCCGAGGTTCTCGCGGAGCTCGCCAAGGGCCAGCTGGACGATGCCGCCCGGGTCGAAGGCTCCGGACCCGATCTCGTCCTTCTCGGCAGGGATGCCGAAGAGGATCAGCGCAGGCACACCGAGGTCGCGTAGTTCGGTTGCTTCGCGGATGAGGGAGTCCATCGTGTGTTGCACCACGCCGGGCAGAGAATGGATCGGCTGCGGCGCGGTGATGTCTTCGCGGACGAACAGCGGAGCGATCAGATCGTCGACCGACAACGTGGTCTCGGCGACCATCCGCCGGAGAGGTTCGGTGCGACGCAGGCGACGAAGTCGACGTTGCGGGAAGGTCATGAGGTGATGATACGAGCGACCACGTCAGAAGAGCTCGTCGCGGATCAGGTCGATGGGGACGCCAAGGTTCTGGGCGCTCGCTGCCCCGGGGTCGCCGAACGTTCCCAGTTGGATGCCCACGACTTCGCCGTTTCGCAGGATCGGCCCGCCCGAGGATCCGCCCTCCAACGTCTCGCCTGCAAGGTTCAGGTAGCCCTCGTCGTAGTTGCGGAGGCAGCCCCATCCGACGTCCACCGGGTTTCCGTCGTCCACGCACGGCTGGAAGCTCTGGAAGTTGCTCAGCGCGATGCTCACGCGCTGCGTGAAGGCGGTGCCCGGATAGCCGACAACGGCGATCTCGTCGCCGGCCCGCAGCGCACCCGATTCGCCCAACGGCAACGGGTCCGGCAGATCGTCGAGTGATGCGCCATCGAGTCCCTCGATGATCCGGATGAGGGCGGCATCGTGTGCGGGGTGGGCGGCCACCTGCTCGGCCACGTAGGACCGATCGGCGGGTCCACCGTCTTCGCTCGGAAAAGCAACGATGACCTGGTCCGGATCGGTCAACCCGGAGAATGTCGGGTCGCCGGTGCGCTCGAATTCGAGCCCCGGCAACACGACGTGGATGTTCGTGAGCACCAGGCCGTCGTCGGACACCAACGCCCCGGAACCGGTGCCGATGATGTCGCCGCGCTCATCCGGGACGGAGATGAGGCCGGTGGCGAGGCGCGCCGCTCGGAGCTCGCCGGCACTGTTGTCGCCGCCGCCGTTGGCGAGGGCTTCGGCCAGTTGCCGCTCAGCCTCTGCCTGTGAGGCCCGGAGCTCGTCGGCGGTCATCTGCTGCTGTTCCAGCTGCGCCTGCACCGCGGCGATCACGGCATCGTCCTCGCTCGTGTCCGGCCAGAACACGAAGGCGAGCAGGCCGCCCAACAACGCAACAGCCAGCGCCGTTCCGGCAACCAGCAGCGCCGTTCGGTCCTTGGGCTTGCGATGCTCCCCTGCGGTGATCACCCGAATCGGCTCACCGGCATCGTCGTCGCCCAACAGCACGAAGAACGCGCCCTCGACCCGACTGCGCGTGATCTGCCGACCGTCGATCCAGGTGCCGCGGGAGCTGTTCAGGTCCTGAACCCACCACGAAGCTCCGTCGTGATCGAATCGGCAGTGCTGGGCGCTGACCAGCTGACTGTCGGTCTGCACGTCGCACGACGCATCCCGGCCGATCGTGACCGAGGTACCCGGGCTGAAGACGTGCATCTGGCCGTCGAGCTCGAGTCGGAGCTGTCGGTCGTCGAGCCGCACGGTCTGCCGCATGCGGTCCTGTTCCGGCGTGAGCGCAGCCGGTGCGGGCGACACGGGCACCGATGGCGGCGGCGGTGATGCCGCGGCGACGGGAGGCGGCGGTGGCTGCAGCGTTGGTGGAACGAGCGGTGCCGCCGGCTCGGTCTCGGAAACCGGGACGACTTCGAGCGTCGGTCCGTTCACTCCCCCGAGGCGCATGCGGATCGGCCCGGCGATCGCGCCGACCGTCACCCGCTGGCCGTCGATGAACGTGCCGTTCGAGGACGTGTCCTCGAACGTCCACCGTCCCTCGAGATGAACGAAACTGAGGTGCGCCCGGGACACCTGCGGATCGGCGATCGTGACCGAGCACTCCGGGACCCGCCCGACCGTGGGGGTTTGACCGTCGTGGAACACCGTCGTTCCGCCGCTCCAGGTGATCCGCAGATGCACGCCGTCAGACCTCGGTGCCGCCGTTGCCGGAATGATGCGGCACGGCCGGGTCGAGCATGACGTGAGGCTGCGCTTCGTGAGCGAACCAGATCCCTTCGAGCACCAGCGCACTGGCATCGATCAGCGAGCCGGCTTGCAGGCTCGTGCGATCCATGTGCTCCGCGCCCTGCCAGAACAGCGACGAACCGCAGGTGCCGCAGAAGCCGTACCGGCAGTAGCCATGGTCGTACCAGCGGAGGTGTTCCTCGCCGTGAATGACCAGGTCTTCGGTCGCGCACCCGCTGCTGGCGACGAAGTTACCGGACACGCGCCGACAGTTGACGCAGTGGCAGTGCAGGATGTTTCGGAGGGGGCCGTCGACCGTGAAGCGGAGCGCCCCACACATGCAGCGCCCGGTCGGATCGGCTTCGCTCACTGACGACCGCCGAGGAACATCACCTTGAGCGCCTCGAAGGACTCGATGCAACGGCCCGCGCCGTGAACAACGCACTCGAGGGGTGTCTCGACGATGTGGACGTTGACGTTGGTCTCGTTCTGCAGCCGGACGTCGAGACCGCGCAGCATGCCACCGCCACCAACGAGATGGATGCCCTGCATGATGAGGTCCTGCGAGAGCTCGGGCGGCGCCTGAGCGATGCACGAGAGCACGGAGTCGACGATTGCGGACACCGGCTCGTCAATGGCGACGCGGATCTCTTCGGGGGACAGCACGATGGTCTTCGGGAGGCCGCTCATCAGCTCTCGTCCGCGGACTTCGGCGCGAACCTCGTTCGGAGTCTTTGCGGCAGACCCGATGGTGAGCTTGATGTCTTCAGCGGTGCGTTCACCGATCGCGATGCCGTACTCGCGTCGAACCCACGCCTGGATCGCGGCATCGATGTCGAAGGATCCGACGCGGATCGCTTCCAGGGCGACCACGCCGCCGAGGGAAAGGATGGCCGACTCGGAGGTTCCGCCACCGACATCGACGACCATGTTGCCGAGCGGTTCGTTGATGGGAAGGTTCGCGCCGATGGCGGCGGCAATCGGCTGTTCGATGAGCTGCGCGTCGCTCGCGCCGGCACGCCGGGCGGCTTCGGTGACGGCCCGGCGTTCGACGGCGGTGATCGCCGACGGAACGCAGATGACGACCCGGGGCCGGTTGAAGCGGCTCACGCCCACCCGTTCGAGAACGAGACGGATCATCCGCTGGGTGACGTCGAAGTCTGTGATGGCGCCCTTGCGCAACGGACGAACGGCGACGATGTGGCTCGGCGTGCGACCGATCATCTGCCAGGCGTCGGACCCGATCGCCAACACGTCGTTCGTCTGCGAATTCAGCGCGATCACCGACGGCTCGTTGAGCACGATGCCCTCGCCGCGCGCGTAGACGAGCGTGTTGGCCGTACCGAGATCGATCGCGAGGTCGCGTGCCATCGTGCGTCAGCCCTTCGGCCGCGGGTTGGGTCCGGGGGCGCGACGCGCCGGGGCGCTGTTGCGCGCCCGAGCATCTTCGGGCCGAGGTCCGGGCGTACGCGGGTTGGTGGGGGGAGCGGCCGGTCGGGAACCGGGTGGCGCCAGTGCACTCAGGTCGCGGTTGAACGAATCGATGCTGGAGCCGAACCGCTCCTTGCGCGGGCGGCTGAGGAGCCAGACCACCATCGCGCCGATGGACGACAGCGCAACGGCGCCGAGCAGGAAGAGAACCGGGCTGCCGCTCATGAGGTGGTGGAACTCCGGGGTTCGGGGGCCGGGCTACCGATGCCGACCTCGTCGATTTCACGTGCGTCGAGGCCCCAGCTTTCGCCCTCGGCCCAGACTTCCCGCTTCCAAACCGGGGCCGTGGCCTTCAGCCGGTCGATTCCGTAGCGCGCCGCTTCGAAGGCAACATCTCGGTGCGGGGACGACGCAACGACGATCACCGTCGACTCGCCGATGGGCACCTCTCCGACTCGATGCATGACCACAACCCTACGAACTTCCGGCCACTGGGCGCGGATCTCCTCGACCAGTCGTTCGAAACGTTCGAGGAGATGCTCCTCGTAGGCCTCGTAGGCGAGCTGGGTCACATCCGGTCGGCCCGCAGAATGATCGCGTGCCGTGCCGCTGAACAGCACGACCGCGCCACAGTCGGGCTTGACGGCCCAGGCATACGCCTCTGCGATCGGGGGTTCGCTGTCGGTGATGGCCAGCCAGGTGTCCCCGGTGGGCGCGGGCAATGCTCGGTGCACGGCTGACATGGTATGCGCATTCTCGTTCAGGTTCGATTCGACGGCCATTCGCGTCGCACCCGGATTGTCGGATGTGCACTTCGTCACATCCGACGACGAGGAACGGGCGAAGACCGCCGCCAGCTGGTGTTTCGCAGTCGCCCGGCCACTCTGGGTGTGATGGGGCGCGGTTAGCTCAGCGGTTGTCGTCGCTACGATTGTCCTCTGTGGGAGAAGAGCTGTACGACGACGAGGGGCCGGATTCCGGCGCGCCGATGCCGGCACCCGACCGTCTGTGGCGTCATCCCGCAGAGGCTGGCGCCGAACAGGCCGCGGCCAACATGGCCGCCCGCAAGGCCGGTGGCCGCCGCTGGCCCGAGCTTCTCATGTCCTTCGTGGCCGGCATGGCGTTCGTCGGCCTCGCCTGGGTCTTCTCCGATCAACCGGAGAAGCCGATCGAGAACATCGTCGAGCGGGTCGTTGCCCCGCCGAGCACGCTGATCGTCGCCGCTGACGCCCCGGTCGGCTTCGACGAGTGGGCGTTCGAAATCTCCAAACCGAACCGAGGTTCCGTCATCGGGCTGCACCTCGGCGGCGACACCTCCACCGACATGGCGCAGGCCATCCTCTACCGCGACGACGGCCTCCTCCTCGCCTCTGCCCACTCGCTCATCGGAGCGGACGAGATCTCCGCCGTGCTTCCCGACGGCCGCGGCCTGCCTGCATTGGTGCTCGCATCCGACCCCGTGTCCGGAGTCGCCGTGTTGAAGATCGCCTCACCAGAACTCGAGCCCGCCATCTTCTCCACCGGCAGTGTGGCGCTGCGGGACCGACTCGTCGGTATCGCCGGCCACACCATCGACGACGTACCGCTCGTGCAAACGGTCGACGTCGTCGGCGAGGAGCAGGTGGCCACCCTGCCGAACGGCGACCTGCTCTCTGGCCTGTTTCGTCTGAGCTCCGAGCTCGACGCGTCGTGGGCCGGCGCACCGATCGTCGACGAGAACGGCGGCGTCGTCGCCATGGCGGTCGCCACCGCTGACGGCGCCAACTACGCCATCCCGACCGAACTGGCCCGCCAGATCGCCACCGACCTCGTCGAGACCGGCACGACCGAGAACGAACCGTGGCTCGGCATCA
>CALBVR010000221.1 GCA_937969565.1 uncultured Acidimicrobiales bacterium
GGCTTGTCATTGACTGCGGTGATGGTGATGGTGACCGCGACCGGATCGGAAGTGGCACCATCGCCATCGGTGATCGTGTAGGTGAAGCCGTCGGTGCCGTTGAAGAACGGGTCCGGCTGGTAGTCGAACGTTCCATCGCCATTGTTGCTGAGAGAGCCGTTGTTCGGCGTTGAGGTGTTGACGGCCGACGACGGGACGATCGGGCTGTCGATGTCGGTGTCGTTGTCGGTCACGTCGATCGTCGTGAGCAGCTGCCCTTCGGACGTGGTGAAGCCGACGCCCGAGTCCGGGTTGGCCACCGGCCGGTCGTTCTGTGCATCGACGAAGATACGAAGGATCGCCCGTTCCGACCTGGCCCCTGCCGGGTCCTGGATGGTGTACTGGATGTCCTCCTGGCCGACGAAGTCCGGATCCGGCGTGTAGTCGAACGTTCCGTCGCCGTTGTAGACAAGACTTCCGTTGGCCGCCCCGACCGACACTCCGACCGAGCTCGGATCCACGAGATCGTCCACGTCGTAGTCGTTGGCGAGCACGTTCGGTGTGGTGAATGGCGTGTCTTCGTTGGTGCGGATCGAACCATCGGTTCCGTCGTTCACCGCAACGGGCGCATCGTTCTCGCCGGTCACCACGAGGTTGACCGTGACGGTGTTCGACGTGAGACCTCCGTCATCGTTGACCCTGTAGGTGAACGCATCGGCGCCCGCGAAGTCAATGTTCGGCTCGTAGTAGAAGGTGCCGTCGCCGTTGTTCGTGAGCACGCCCCCAACGGCATCGGCCACGACCACCACGGTCGTCGGGTCGATCGTGCCGTCGATGTCCGTGTCGTTGACGGTGACGTCGGCGGTGGTGAACGGGGTCTCCTCGGTGGTCTCGAATCCAACACCGAAGTCAGCGACGCCGACCGGCGGGTCGTTCTCCCCGCTGACGGAAATCGTCACGGTGGCAGTGTTGGATGGCGCACCGTCGTCGTCGGTGATCCGGTAGGTGAAGCTCGTGGCTCCGTTGAAGTCCGCGGCTGGGGAGAAGTTGAAGGTGCCGTCACCGTTGTGAACGATCGAACCTGCGGCAGGTGGGACGGTGGCGATCACGGTGAGGTTGGCGCCGGCGAGCGTGTCCTCCACGTCGCTGTCGTTGGCGAGCACCGACGCTGTTGTGAACGGCGTGTCTTCGGTGGTGGCAAAGCCTGCGCCAGCATCGTCGGAGGCGACCGGATCGTCGTTGACGGCTCGAACCTCGATGTTGACCTTCACCGCATTGGACGGCGCTCCGTCGGCGTCAGCAACCCGGTAGGTGAAGCCGTCGGTGCCGTTGAAGTCGAGATCCGGCGTGTAGTCGAACGAGCCATCGCCGTTGGCCGTGAGTGCGCCATGTTCGACGTCCTGGAGGATCTCGATGCGATTGGCGTCGAGCGGGCCCTCTTCATCGGAGTCGTTGGCCAGCACGTTGCCCGTGGTGAAGCTCGTGTCCTCATCGGTGTCGAATTGTTCGCCGACGGCGACCGGGATGCCATTGACGGACGTGACGGCGAGCGTGAATGCCTGCTGTGTCCGATCGCTTCCGCCGATGTCGGTGCCACCATCGTCCATGGCCTCGACGGTGACCTCGGCCGAACCGAAGGCATCGGGTGCCGGGGTGAACGAGAGGGTTCCGTCATCGTCCAGAACCGGCGGAGCAGTGAAGAGTCCGGCACTGTCGTTGGACAGCGTGAAGGTGACCGTTTGCGACCGCTCGCTGGACGGTCCCGCAGTCACGTCGGTCACGAAGTTCGAAACCGTCTGCGGCCCGGAGTCTTCCAGCACGGTCACATCGCCATCGAGGGTGAAGCCCGGTGCATCGTTGACCTCGAGCAGTTCGATGGTCCGTTCACCGAGCAGGGTCGATGCCCCTCCACTGTCGACGACCGCAATCGTCAGCGTTGCGATGCCGACGGCGTCCGATGCGGGGGTGAACCGCAACGCACCGTTGCTCGAGACGGTTGGAATCGTCTCGAAGAGCTCTGGGCGGTCGACGGAGATTCGGAAGTTGGCGGTCTGGGTCGACTCGTTCGCCGGACCCACGGAGATGTTGGTGATCCAATCCGGACGACGCTGGGCACCAAGATCTTCCTGAAGCGACACGTTCACACCGAGAATTGCCGACGGTGGGTCGTTGACGGTCCGGATGATGATCTCGGCGGTGTCGGTGGTTCGGTCAGAGCCGCCACGGACGGTCCCGCCGCCGTCGCGGGCGGTCACCCTGATGGTGGTGCTGCCCGAGAGCTCCGGTGCCGGAGTGAAGGTGAGCGTCCCTTCCGCGTCGATTGCAGGTACGACGGTGAAGAGGTCGGGATCGTCGACGCCGACATCGAACACCATGGCCTGGCCGGCTTCGTCGGTCGGACCCGGGGAACGCTCGCTTGCAAAGTTCGGGAGGGTCGTTCGACCGGAGTCCTCGTTTGTGGCCACGGACGCAACGAGCGAGAAGGACGGCGGATCATTGACCGCTTCGACGTTGATTGCGGCCGACGCCACGTCGCATTCGTCGTCGACATCGCAGATTCGGTAGGTGAGGCCGATCGTGCCGTTCCAGTCCCGATCTGGGACCCACTCAATCGTGCCGTCGATGACCCGGGCAACGCCGACCGGCGGCTCGATGATGGTGATCGAATCGGGATCGAGGGCAACGTCTCCGGCGATGTCGTTGGTCGAGGGGTCGAATCGGGCGACCGAGTCTTCGGAGATGACGATCTGGTCGTCGACCGCCGTCGGCCCGACCGGGGGGCGAACCACCGTGATCGTGACAACCTGCTCGGCGACCTCGCCCGCACCGTCCACCGCCGTGTAGAGGAGTTCGATCACTGCGTTCTCTGCCGGTGCGGTGAACTCGATCTGGTTGTCGACGATCCTGGCTTCACCGGATGACGGCGCGCTCACCGCAGCGAGCTGCAACTGCTCCCCGTCCGGATCCGTGTCGTTCGCCAACACGTCGATGGCGATCGTCTCCCCGGCGACGGCCTCAAGGGCGTCGGCGGAAGCGGTTGGTGCATCGTTGACCGCTGCGAAGTCGACCACGACCACGCCGTCGTCGCACTGATCGTCGACACACAGCCGATACGGCACCTCGACCTCGCCATTGCGATTCGGTGCCGGAATGATCGAGAGCACGCCGTCTGGGGAGACCTGCGTCTCGACCCCTTCGACCTCGATGGGGAGCACGATGTCCACTCCGACATCGCCGAGGGTGCTTCGAAGGTCGAGCAGGAACGTCTCGTCTTCGATGCCGTCGGCGCGAATGTCCTGCGCTTCGACGTCGACGAGTGCCACTGCTTCCGGCGGATCCTCTGGCGGAACAGGATCGACGAGTCCCGAGACAGTGGCGACCGCGATCGTTGCCGCTGCGGAGGCGCCAGTCGCGGCAGCGGAGCCGGCGCCAGCGGTCGCAGCGGTGGGCAGTGGGAGTTGGGCAAGTCCGGCGAGCGGACCGGCGACGAGGCGGAGATGGCCGAGCGCGATGTTGAGAAAGGCGCGGACCACTTCGGGATCGAACTGGGTGCCAGAGTTCTTGGCGAGTTCCTCGCGTGCGGCCTCGGCCGACATGGGCTTCTTGTAGGAACGGGTCGACGTCATCACGTCGTAGGCGTCCGCCACGGCCACGATGCGGCCGGCAAGCGTGATCTCTTCGCCGGCGAGTCCGAGCGGATAGCCAGTTCCATCGAATTTCTCGTGATGCTGGGTCGCCGACTCGGCGAAATCACCGAGGAAGCCGCGCAGCGGGTCGATCAGCTCACCGCCGTGGCTCGGGTGCTCCTTGAGTATGGCCCACTCATCGTCGTCCGGTCGGCCTGGCTTGTTCAGAATTTCGGTCGGCACATGGAGCTTGCCCACGTCGTGGATCAGGCCGGACCAGTTGAGGAGTTCGACTTCGTGCTCGTCGAGGCCCATCTCCTCACCGATCATGACCGAGTAGGCCCGAACCCGTTCGGTGTGCCCGCGGGTCAGGCGGTCATGGGCGTTGAGCGCAGCGGCGATGCCGATCAGCTGCTCGGCAGCCTCCTGTGGCGTCGACGCTTCGAGTTCACCCGCAGCCATCTTGCGCTTGAGCTGCTTGACGGTTCCGACTCGGAGGGCCGTGCTGAATCGTGACGGAGCGCTGTCGGGGAAGACCAGTGAAATCTTGAAGAGCGCTGCGATCGGCAGGAGCCGCCGGAAGAGGCGATCGACCATTGCCAGCAGCAGCGTGGCGAAGAGCGAGATTGCGATCCACCAGCCGACCGCTTGGAGCAAATCGTCGGGCCGGGGGAAGCCTCGCGAGACGATCGTGACCAGCACGATGGTGATCAGAATGGGCGCGACGACGATGCCGATACGCAGTGCCCGGGCGACTCCCGGGCGGCTGTGCCACGCACGCGTTTCTTCCATCCGTGAAATCGTCGGCGAAACATGGGCTTTTCTGTGTGGGTCGCACGGCTCTGCACGGGCGAGCATGCCCCTGCCGGGGCGAACGCCGCGCCGTGGGCCGAATTGCCCGACCGACAGGTCCGATCGAACCATTTCCGGATGGCGACAGCGACCTACCCGACCATCTGACGAAGGACCTCGATCGCCGTCGTGACAACGGCGTGGAGGTGCGAAGGCTAGCGTTCGAGCTGTTGACACACGGAGGGGAAGAACGTGGCCTTTGCGCTGATGCGGTTGAACTTCGTCCACCCGGATCCGACCGACGCCGCACACATGAGCGATCGGTATCGGGCGGGCGTGGAGCTGGCCGAATACGGTGATGCTCGGGGACTCGCCATGGTCACGACCGAGGAGCATCAGGCGACGCCGATGGGCTGGAGTCCCACCCCGCTGCTGACCGCGTCGACCATCCTGAACCGAACCGAGAACCTGTCCGTCGCGATCAGCGCGCTCCTCGTTCCGTTGCATGATCCGGTCCGGTTGGCGCAACAGATCGCGGTGATCGACCTCATGTCGCGCGGCCGCTTGTCGGTCTGCACCGGCCTCGGGTACCGCCCGGCAGAGTATGCCGTGCTCGGCAAGGACTGGACGAGGCGTGGGCGCCTGCTCGACGAAGCGCTCGACATCATGCTCGCTATCTGGCGTGGCGAGGAGGTCGAGGTCAACGGTGAGCAGATCAGCGTTGGTCCACTGCCGTGGAGCCGACCCCACCCTCCCCTGCTGGTCGGCGGCTCATCGCCGGCGGCCGCCCGACGGGCCGCCCGGCTCGGGTTGCCGTTGCAGCTTCCCGGTCCCAATCCGGAGATCCAGGAGCTGTACGAAACGTTGAGTCGGGAGCATGGGCATCACCCCTTCTGCATCGCCCCCACCGACGTCGCCATGGTGCAGGTCGTCGAGGACCCGGATCGGGCATGGGCGGAGCTCGGGCAGCACTTCCTGTTCGAAGCATCGACCTATCACTCGTGGCAGCCGCCCGGCCAGGACTCGGCCGTCCACAGCAGCGCGACCACAATCGCCGAGCTCCGAGCGGAGGGCATCTACCAGTTTCTGACGCCGGACGAAGCCGTCGAGCGGCTCCGCTCCCACGGCATGCTCGCGTTGCATCCGCTGTGCGGCGGGATGCCGATCGATGCCGCATGGGCGTCCATGGAGTTCGTGTGCGACCGAGTGATTCCTGCGATGAAGGCGGACTGACATGAGCGAGCATGACGAACTGTCGACCGTGAGTGCGTTCGGGCCAAATGACCGGGCCGAGGACGTCTATGACCGCTGGGCAGACTCTTACGACCACGACCTGGTGCACAACTACGGGTACAACTCGCCCGAGCTCGTCGCCGGGGTTCTCGCCGAGATGGCCGATGACACGAGCGCAGCGATCGTCGATCATGCCTGCGGCACCGGGCTGAGCGGGGTCGCGCTCCACGCCGCCGGGTTCACCACGATCGATGGCGTCGACGTGTCGGCCGGAATGCTCGAAGGTGCGGCCGCCAAGGGCGTCTACCGGAACCTGTTGCAGGCGGATCTCACGTCGACGGAGGTGACGCTCCCGGAAGCGCCGTACGCAGCAATGACCCTGGTCGGCGCGCTTGCGCCCGGCCATCTCGAGCCCGAGGATCTCCCCGCGCTGATGCGGTCGGTCTCGCCGGGTGCGCCTGTGGTGGTCTATTTCAACGCCGCGTATGACGTCGACAACGACTATCTGGGTCGGGTGCAGACGCTCGAGCGCGACGGCCATTGGACGGTCGAACGTCGAGAGCGCACCAACTACATGGACGCACTCGAGCGACCGGGCTGGCTGATCGCCGCTCGCCGCGGACGGTAGGAGTTGTCCCCGGCAGAAATTGGGGAACCGGGCGGCTCGCTGCGCCGTAGAAGAAGCATGAGACTTCGGATTGCACCCCTGCTCCTCGCTTTGCTGACACTGATTGCCGCATGCGGCTCCGACGCCACCGTGGTCGACACGGGGACCGGTGAAGGCTCGAGCAGCCCAACGACCGAGGTGCCGGCAACGGCGACACTTCCGGGTGGCCCGGCAGTCGTGTCGGCGGCCGATCTCAGGGTGGACCATGGCTGCGGACATGGATTCGCGAAGGGCTCGGAAGACCAGACGATCAGCCTCGTCGTTTTCCACACGGGCGAGTGGACCGAGGATGGTCCGGCGCTGGACGAGCCGGTCGAACTCGGATCGGGCTCGGAGTGGTCGGCGCGCATTTCGATCGGCGCCGACCTCTTCTCCAACTGGTGCGACGACGTCATCGAGGAGCACGAGCCGACACCACGGATCGACAGGAACTACACGATCACGCAGGGCACGCTCATCGGCGAGGTCGACGGCATGTTTGCCCTGGGCCGACTCGACAACGTCGTCGCCACCCCGGACGACGGCCTCGGCGAGGTCATCGAACTTCCCTCGATCGAGCTGACGAACGACGGCTGGGGATTCTTCGCCGGCTGAACCTGCTCACCCGGCGCTCGTGTGCAGATGGGCGCGTTGGCCATCGCGATCGAACAGCGAGATGATCTCGGCCGGCCCTCCTTCGGCCTGGAACAGGTGCGGGATCATCGTGTCGAACTCGGCAGCCTCGCCGGCATCCACGATGACCTCGCCACACAGTTGCGCGATGGCTGGACGGTGGAGACCCACGAAACACGACCTCGACCGGGCGACCACCACGCAGGCTCGCCCCACAGCCACGACGTGGTGCTGCGGGCCCGAAAGCAGTCGATCTAGAGACCAGGACGCGCGGTGTCCAGAATCGACCAGTCGTTGTCCGCTCGCCACCTCGCCCGCCCGCTCGCCGAACCGTAGGTTCGACCGCATGGCAGTTCTCGAAACCATTTCCCTCCGCCTCAAGGCCGGCGCTTCCGCCGACGCCTTCACCCTGGCAAACGCCAAGGTCGAGCA
Organism: uncultured Acidimicrobiales bacterium; assembly: GCA_937969565.1. Classification (GTDB taxonomy): domain Bacteria; phylum Actinomycetota; class Acidimicrobiia; order Acidimicrobiales; family SHLQ01; genus SHLQ01. Next base: position 7,342 of record CALBVR010000221.1, read on the forward strand.
CGAATACCTTCCCCAACAGCCGGGGTTCAACATCGGCTCCCGCGTCACCACCCTCGATGACGACGGCACATGGCGAATCACACTCCGCTGGGACAGCGCCGCGGATGCGGAGGCGTCGATGGCGTCGTTCATGGACGCCCCCGCAACCCAGGACTACCTCTCCCTGATCGACATGAACGCCATGTCCATGGGACGGGTCACCGACATTCCGTCGCCATCGGCCCGCCGACTGGAGAACGCCAAGCGTCTCTACCTCGAGGGCATCCGCGACGGCGACGCCCGCCGGGCGGTCGAGGCCTACACCGGCGACCGCTACACCCAGCACTCCACCGGCGTGCGGGACGGCGTGGAAGGATTCGTCGAATTCTTCGAACCGTTCATCGAACGCAACCAGGTCCGAGACATCGAGATCGTCCGATCGATCGTCGACGGCCGTTTCGTGTTCCTCCAGGCGGCCCAGTCCCTCAACAACGGCGAGAGCACGTGGGTCACCACGGACCTCTTCGACACCGACGGCAACGAGAAGATCATCGAGCATTGGGACGTCATCCACGAGCTCGGCGGTGAGAACCCCGGTGGCCACACGCAAGTGGATGGCGCCACGGAGATCACCGACCTCGACAAGACCGAGCAGAACAAGGAAGTCGTTCGTCGTCTCCTGACCGAGGCGTTTGCACTCGAACCGACGGCGTCGTTCACCGACTTCATCTCGTCGGAGACATACATCAACCACAACCCCGATGCCCCCGACGGTGTCGAGTCGCTCATCGAGATGGACCGCAACGCCCGCGAGAGCGGTCAGACCCTCTACTACAAGCAGGTCTACCGAGTCGTCGGCCAGGGCAACTTCGTCGCTGCACTCGCTCACCAGGTGTGGAACAACATCGACTACGCGGCGTTCGACATCTTCCGTCTCGAAGACGGCATGATCGTCGAACACTGGGACAACGTCGAGGTTCTGCCCGACGAGGCCGATCTGGTCAATTCCGGGAAATTCTGAGCCGAACGACCCAGCTCGGCATGCGAGCACACGCAATTCGGCCGTTTACGTCATGAAACCGTCACTTAATCAGTTTTGACGGAACGTCGATCCCTCAATCGTGACAGTGAGGGCTCCTACACCCCAGGACGGGACCGCTGGCGGCAGCGTTGCCGTCGGCGTCGCCGCCTTTGGCGCGGCCCGACTTCTTCGCGGGCTGCTGGCAATTGCGGCCGTGCCCGTCGTGGCCGTGGACCGTGGCGATCTGGTCTCGGCCAACCTCATCGTGCTCCTCGCGCTCGTGAGTCTGCTGAGTGTGGCGCTCGCGGTCGTCAGCCCGGACACGCAGCGGCGCGAACTCGCCGTGGCCCAACTGATCCTCGACATCGTCCTCGCGCTCGCCGTCTCCTCTCTTGCCGACGCCCAGGCCATGCCGCTGGTCTGGCTGGCACTCCTCGTGCCGGCGATGACCGCGGGAGAACACTTCGGGCTCGGCACGGCGGTTGCGACCTGGACCGCCGTCAGCTTCGGATTCGCCGGTCTCAGCTTCGGATTCGGGCCGAACGACTACTCGAATTCTGACGTTCTGCGGCTGGTCCTCCAGCAGGTGGTTGCATCCGTTGCCATCGTCGGTTCCGTTGTCTATGTCGCTCGCCGCAATTGGACCGCGTTCCAACAGGTTGCCGCCGATCGCCAGGTGGCGACCGAGCGGTTGCAGCATCTGCTTGCAATCGGAGACACGGCGATGCGCCTCGCCGAGGCCGACGAGTCAGAAACGGTGTCCCGAGAGACCGTCTCGGCGGCGCTGCAGAACGGATTCGCACGCGCCGAGCTCTGGAAGCGTGAGGCGGCGGACTGGAAACTGCTGGGCTCTGGTGGTGGCCTGCCGATCAGCGATGATCTCGTTCGGCGGCTCCTCGAACGTCCGCAGGTCCCGCGGCTCGCCCACAAGGAAACCGTCGATTCGCTGGACGGCCCCCAGTCACGATCGCTCTTTGCTGCGGGGTACACCGCTGTCGTCATCCTCTCCGTCGTACCGCCCGGAACCGACGAGCTCCGACTCCTCGGGTACGACGAGACCGAGGATCGAGGGCAGCAGCAGCTCGATTCGCTCGAACTCATTGGCGGGCACGTCGCCACTGCGTGGAAGAAGTCGGAACGGATCAAGGAGCTTGATGACTGGTCCCGACGCCTTGCCCACGAAGCGACACACGATCAGCTCACCGGCCTTCCAAATCGAGCCGGATTGTTCGAGTGCTTTCGGACCACCCCGGCGAACAGCGAGCACATGATTCTCTTCTTCGACCTGAACGGGTTCAAGGAGGTGAATGACGTCCACGGACACGAAGCCGGCGATGCGCTCCTGCGAGGAATCGCCGAACGCCTGCACGACACGCTGATTCCGGCCGGCCATTACGTCGCTCGTCTTGGCGGTGACGAGTTCGTCGTGTGCGCCTCGCTCGACTCGACGACCCCGGATCGCCTGTGCGAAAGCCTCATCACGGCTGTGGAACACCCCGTCGTCTTCGACGATCAGTTGCTCTCGGTTGGCACGAGCATCGGCGTCGCACTCTCCTCCGAGGGCTCCACCAACGAAGAGCTTCTGCGGCAGGCCGACACGGCCATGTACCGGGCGAAGGCTCGGAAAGACTCCGGCTCTGCCTGGGCACTCGCCACCGAGAGTCCCGACCTCCACCCGACAGCTCGCCGGGGAGGCCTGTTCGGTGTCTGAACTGCCGACCTTCTCCGCCCCGAACCAGAAGAGTTCGATCGAGCGCCGGCGCCAGGCCCGCGCCGCTGCGTTGTCGGCTGCGTCCGTCGCGCTTGCGCTGATCCTGGTCGTGGCCGGCGCCTACACGGCGGCGCAGGAATCTCGGGCAATCGCCGAGGCGGCCACGGACATCCAACGAATCGACGTCGTGCGACTCCGGGTCTCGGAACTCGAAGCGGCACGACTCCTCGCCCAGTCCGACAGTGCCTCGACCGAAGCGACCGCGGCGCAGCTCCGATCGAACTCGATCGAAGACCTGACCGCAGCGAGCCGGTCCACCGAGATTCCGGAGGCGCTGGCGACCGCGCTGGACGACTACCTGCGCACAGCCGACAGCAATCTGGCCGACCCGCAGGCAACGGCGCTGATCGTCGACGCGATCGATGAGGCGCGAGAGACGGTGGCTGGTGAGCTGGATGACTCCAGCGGTCTGCTCGACTCCCTGTCGATCTTTCTCGTGATCACGATCACCTACATCGTTCCAGCGCTCGGCTTTGTCGTGTTCTGGCTTGCGGTCCGCCAGACCCGGAGTCTGCAAGAAGCACGTGCGGAAGTCCGCCACGAACGCCAGCGGAGCTCGCTGCGCGATGCGTTGCTGCAGTCCCGCCTCACCGCAATCGAGGCCGTTGCCGCAAACGCCCACATGTCCAAGGTGGCCGCGTCGGTTGGCGCAAGCATCGAGTCGACCCGCGCCATGATCGACGCAATCGACGAGACCACGGTGGCCGTGAACACCGACGTGTCCATTGCCGAGCTGCTCTCCGAGGCGCACGAAGAACACCGCACAGTGTCCGGAGCCGACGTGCACACCGCGTCGGGCTTCGACGAGTTTCGCCGAGCGACAGTCCACGCCGACCGTCGTCTCGTCGGCCGGGCGCTCTCGTTGGTTGCGGCGAACGCTCGTCGCCGTGGTTGCAAGCGGCTGCACGTGCAGGGTCGCCGCACCGACGCAGGGATCGCCCTCATCTTCAGCCACGATGGCGCTCCGCTGACAGAGGCGGAGGTCCGCCTCGTCCTCGATCAGGTTCCGCTCAACGGCGAGGCCGCGCTGGAACGTGGATCCGAGCTCCTGCTGCTCGCCTACGCCGCCCGCCTGCTTGAACACTGCCAGGCGGAGCTCGATATCGAACGGGCCGACGGCCTGGAACGTGTCGTCGTCACGTTGACGACCGCTGCCACGTCGCTCGGACCGACCGTCACGCACTCCCCCGAGACCGCCGCAGCCGCATGAGCTCCCATCTGCTGCGGCGGCAGGCGGTGGCGATCATCGGCCTGTTGACGCTCCTCTCCCTGGTGGTGCTGAGCCTGAACCGGCCGGCGGTGGCCGGCCCAACCGACGACTCCGACAGCGACGGCATTCAGAACCAGTTCGAAGACGCAAACCTCGACGCCGACAACGACGAAACCACAAGTCCCGGCCCCGACAGCGACGGAAACGGAACACCGGACTACCTGGATCCGGACGACGACGGGGACGGGATCCCCACCGCAGCCGAGTCTTCCGACCCGAATGGCGACGGCGACCCGCGTGACGCGCTCGACAGCGACTTCGATGGCCAAGCGGACTACTTGGACCCGGCGACCATCGGCGCCGACCCCCAGGTGGCCAGCGAAGTCAAGATCGGAAACGGCCTGGGCGGACTCGGCGCCACCCTCGACAACGACGACACGTTCGGTTTCGATACGACGTCGATCGGCGATCTCGACGGCGATGGAACCATCGACCTCGCGGTCGGCGCGATCTGGGATGGCGATGGAGGACCCGACCGCGGCGCCGTGTATGTCCTGTTCATGAACCCGGACGGAACCGTTCGGGCCGGGCAGAAGATCAGCGACCTGGAGGGAGGTTTCGCCGCAGCGCTGGACGATCGGGATGAGTTCGGAACCTCAGTTGCGGCGGTGGGCGATCTCGATGGTGACGGCACGACCGAACTGGCCGTCGGTGCCCGCGGTGACGACGACGGCGGAATCGATCGGGGCGCCGTCTACATCCTGTTCATGAACACCGATGGCACCGTCCGGTCGGAGCGCAAGATCAGCGCCACCGTCGGCGGACTCGCTGGCCCGAATCTCGTGTGGTTCGGTCAACGATCCGCCGAGATCGGTGACCTCGACGGGGACGGCATCCCCGACCTTGCGGTCGGTGCCAGCTCGAGCCACGAAGTTCGCATCCTCTTCCTCAACGCCGATGGCACGGTTCGGACGGAACAGCGGATCGGCACCAGTCTGGGCGGTCTTGCGGCCAACGTGACGGGCTCGTGGTTCGGCATCGACATCACATCGCTTGGGGATCTCGACGGCGACGGAGTGGCCGACATCGCGGTCGGCGCATTCGGGGACAACGCCGGGGGCGGGGACGCCGGGGCGGTCCACATCCTCTTTCTGAACTCCGACGGAACGGTCAACGCCGAACAGAAGATCTCCGCGACCGAGGGCGGCCTCTCCCCCGGGCCGGGCCCCGGCGACAACTTCGGATCTTCTGTTGCCGCGTTGGGCGACGTGTACGGCGACGGATCGCTGGTCCTTGCCGTCGGCGCGGCCTTTGCCGAAGCGGGCGGCGCCGCTCGGGGCGAGGTGTATCTCCTCTCGCTTGGGGCCAACGGCATGGTTCAGTCCACCGACAAGATCGGCGGCACCAGTGGCGGGTTCACCGGCCCGCCCGGAGACTATTTCGAGTTCGGTTCGGCGGTGGCATCTGTGGGAGACCTCGACGGTGACGGGACCATCGGACTTGCGGTCGGCGCATACGGCGACGACGACGGGGGCGGTTTCTACCAGGGAGCCGTCTACGTGTTCGACCTGAAGCCATCGACGATCGCAACGGTGAACTCGACCGGCGATGCCGGCGACGCGCTCCCCGGTGACGGCCGCTGCGACACGGGAGGAACCAACTCCCAAGGCGAGCCGGCGTGCACGCTGCGTGCAGCGATCGAAGAAGCGAACGCGTCGGCGCTCGTCGACACGGTCGAGTTCCACATGCCGACATCGGAAGCCGGGCACGCCGCGGGGCTGTGGACGCTCACCCCGACAAGCCCGTTCCCGACCATCACGGCGGGCGTGACGATCGATGGCAGTACGCAGCCCGGACATGTCGAGAACACCATCCCGGCTCCCGGCGGCCTCGACACGACCCACGCCGTTGTGCTCGACGGTGCTGGCGCCGGCGGCCCTCCCTTCACCGTCGACGCAGATGGAACGATGCTCCATGGCCTGGTGATTCACGGTTTCAATGCCCCGCTGTATGTTCAGTCCACAGCGACGATCACCGGCTCCATCATCGGCGCCGACGCAACCGGAACCGTCGCGGTCCCTGGCGGCAACAACGTCATCCATCACCGGGCAGACGCGCTGCTGCAGTTGGGTGGCACCGCTGCGGCAGACCGCAATCTGATCTCCGGTCACGGCTCGGCGATCTATCTGAACGGCGACGGCGCAATCGTGGAAGGCAACCTGATCGGAACCGAGGTCACCGGCACGACGCCGCTCGGCTCCCAGACCCGGAATCTGGTGGTCCGGGCATCCAACGTTCGAGTCGGTGGGACGACCCCGACGTCTGGAAACGTGATCTCCGGACCGGGTCCCGGCGTTTCCGTCGATGGCGGAACCGGCAACTCGATTCTGGGCAACACCATCTTCAACAACGGTGACGTGGGCATCGACCTGTCGCCGATCAACGCCCCGGACGGTCCGACGCTGAACGATGCCGGGGACGTCGACAGCGGCACCAACGACTACCTGAACCATCCAGAAATCGTTGATGCCCGCTTCCTGGCGGGAACGGTGACCGTGGACTTCGACCTCGACGTCCCCGCCGGCACGTACCGCGTGGAGGCGTTCACCAACCCATCAGGGGCCGATCCGAGTGGCTACGGCGAGGGCGAACGGTTCGCTGCCGCAACGACCGTGACGCACCTCGGCGGCGGTCGAGAGAGCTTCACGCTCACGTTCGCCGGCGCCTTGGGTGACATCGTCAGCCTCACGACCACGCAAGACCTCGGCGGGGGCGCGTTCGGTTCGACATCGGAGTTCTCGGTGAACGCCGTCGTTGGGGACGGCCGGGTGGCGACGGTCAATTCGACCGGAGACGCAAGCGATGCGTTGCTCGGTGACGCCGTCTGCGACACCGGGGCAACCAACGCACAAGGCGATCCCGAATGCACGCTTCGGGCGGCAATCGAAGAAGCGGCCGCCTCGCCCGGCACATGGACGATCAACTTCGACATTCCGGCCAACGACCCGAATCACGTCTACCACCGCGATGACGGCATCGCCGATACGCTCTCCGCCCCGGTGGCGACGACCCTCACCGATGACTCGATCCTCGACTTCGACCCGGACTATCCCGTCAACCAGTTCTCCTGGTGGACCATTCAGGTGTCGGGCAACCTCCCTGATGTTCCAGGGAACACCACGATCGACGGCACGACGCAACCGGGTTGGGAGCCGAACACGGCGACCGGCGGCGATGCACGGGACGCCATCCTGCCGATCGTCGTGACCAGCGACGGCTTCTACATCATGAACCTCGACGGTTCCGGCTCGACCCTGCGCGGCGTGAACCTGTCGAGCGCCACCGGCACGATGCTCTACGTCAACGGCACCGGCGACCACGTGGTGGAAGGAAGCTGGTTCATGGTGGACCCGCTCGGGATCGACAACGGCACCGGCGACGACGGCATCTGGGTCGTCACCTTGACGACCGACAATCGCATCGGCGGTCCCGATCCTGAGGATCACCTCCTCATCGGAAACGGGTTCAGCAATTCCGGCCTCACCGTGATCTCCGACATGTCAACGGTACAGAACGTGTGGATCGGCTCGAAGGTGACAGGCGACGAGCTCCTACCGGGCTACAACGACATCCCGTTCTACATATCGGGCAATGACAACGTGATCGGCTCCCCCGGTGCAGGGGTGGTCGTGAGTTCCTCGCTCAACGAGATCCTCATCCTCGAGGGCGATCGCAACACGGTGCAGGCGAGTTCGTTCGGCTACCTCCCGAACGGAACGCCGGCGGTCGAGGCAGCGAGCACCGTCGACGGCGATGACAATCTCATCGGTGGCGTCAACGCCGGCGAGGGCAACCGCTTTCACGGTGGCGAGTTCGGCTTCGTGCTCTCGGTCAACGGTGGCGTGGGAAACAGCGTCCTCGGGTCGTCCTACACCGGCACCACCGGGCTCAACCTCGATGTCGGACCGCCGGGCCACAACGTCAATGACGTGAACGACACGGACATCGGTGACAACGACCTGCTCAATCATCCGACACTCACCAGCGTGATCCCGGGGGCAGGCACCACAACCGCGACATTCGACCTGGACGTCCCGGCCGGCGACTACCGGATCGAGATTCATGCCGACATGAACGAGGCACCGAACCCCACTGGATACGGGGCCGGCGAGGCGATCGTCGCCAGCACGTCGATCACCCACACCGGGTCCGGCGTGGAGACCTTCCAGGCGGTGTTCCCGACGGTTGGGACCGCCTGGTTCGGCGCAACGGCGACAGAAGACCTCGGGGCCGGAGACTTCGGCTCCACGTCCGAGTTCGGTTCTGCGCTCTATGTGGCCGACCCCCGGGCCGTCGTGAACTCGACCGGCGACGCCGGAGATGCGGCGGTTGGTGACGGCCGATGCGACACCGGCGCCACGAATTCGGAGGGCACCCCCGAGTGCACCTATCGGGCAGCGATCGAGGAGGCGAATGCCTCCGCCCTGAACCAGGTGTCGTTCTCGATGCCGGCGACGGAACCCGGCCACTCCGGCGGCGTCTGGACGATCTCACCCACATCTGCGCTTCCGCAAATCACCCAACCGATCACCATCGACGGAACGACGCAGCCGGGCTACGCCGCCAACACAGCGCCCGCTCCGCTCCCCGTGGACAACCTGCCCGTCGTGGAGCTCGCCGGTGCCGACGACGGAGATGGCATTCATCTCGCAGCCGGGGCCGATGGTTCGGTCCTGCGTGGGCTCACGATCAACGGGTTCAACGGCGTCGGCCTCTACGGCATCGAAGTGAACGCTGACGATGTGACGATCACCGGAATGCTCATCGGGCTGGAGGCCGACGGCGTCACCGACGACTTCAATGCCTACGGCGTGGTGATCAATGCGGATCGAACGGTGGTCGGCGGCGCGGCGCCGGAGGACCGCAACGTGATCTCCGGTTCGCAGAACGCGCAGGTCCTCGTCGAGACCACCGGCAACGGCATTCAGATCCTCGGTAACATCCTCGGTGCGGACGCGAGCACGACGCTCGTGCCGGGAGCGTGGGGCAGCGGCATTCAGGTTTGGAACGGCGATGACATCACCATCGGGTCTGCGGCTGCACCCAACGTGATCGCCTCCTCGGCCTTCGAGTTCGGCATCGAGACCGGCGCGTCCAACGTCGTGATCGACAGCAACATCATCGGCACGGATGCGACCTACACCTTCGATCTCTCCTCGGGGTACGAGGCCATCGGCATCTTCGGGTCGACGGGATCGGTAACGAACAACGTGATCGGCCACTACAGCTACGGCATCCGAGTCGACGAAGCCGACCACACGATCACGGGGAACTTCATCGGCACCGACCCGTCCGGAACGATCGATCTGGGTCTTGCGATCGACGGGATCCACGTGACGAGTGGGGCAAGCGGCGTCGTCATCGGGGGTGTCGGCCCGGCGGACGCCAACCTCATCGCCTTCAACGGCGGCAACGGCATCACGTTGCGCAATCCAAGCGTGGATCCCGCAATTCTCGGTAACCGGATCGTTGGCAACGGCGGCTTGAGCATCGATCACGGCGATGACGGCGTGACCCCCAACGACAGCCCCGACGCCGACGGCGTACCCAATTTCCCGGTGCTGAGCCAGGCGGAGACCGAAGGTGCGGATGTCCTGGTGACGTTCGAATTGGACACGACGCCGGGCGACCACCGGATCGAGTTCTTCCTCAACCCGTCGGGCGCGGATCCGTCCGGCCACGGCGAAGCCGAGTCCTTGATCCACACGATCGTCGTCCAGCACGCCGGCGGCAGCGCTTCCTACACCACGTCGTTTGCCGGCCGGGCGGGCGAGCCTCTCGCAGCAACGACCACCCGACTCGCCGGCGGCCCCGGCCACGAGCGAACCTCGGAAGTCGGACCGACCACAATCGTTACGTGCGGCGACATCGATGGCGATGGCCTCTCGGACTGCGCCGAGGACGAGAATCTCGATGGCGACGCCGACCCGACGACGAACCCGGGGCCGGACACGGACGGCGACTCGGTTCCCGACTATCTCGACCCGACCGACGACCCACCGCCTCCCGTCGATCCCCCGTTGCCGCCCGTGGACCCACCCGCGCCGCCGATCGAGACAACGACGACCACGACCGAGGCGCCGTCGGTCGCCGCACCCGTCGTGGTTCCGACGACAACCACGGCCGCGCCACAGCCGGTCGAGGCCGACCCCCAACCTGCCGCTCCCACGAGCACAAATGCACCGACGACGACCGTCGCCGATCCACCGGTCGCCCTGCCACTGATCCAGCCGGAGCCACCGCCCATCGATCCGGTGGAAGCGATCGCTGCGTCGGAGTCGGCGTTGCGAGAGCTGTCCGGCGGCACCCAACTCGACCTGTCGGATGAGACGGAGCAGGTGTCTCTCGGCTCCTTCTTCGCGCCGATTCTGACGATTGGCCACCTCCGCCTCCCGCTGCATTGGCTCCTCCCGATGCTGGCCGTCGGCGCGCTCTTGGCTCAGGTCCTCGCGATGTCACATCGAGGGCGGCAGATCGTTCGGGTGGCTGGGGTGAGCCGTCACGCCGCCCTCAACTCCCAAGGTCGTCGAGAAAAGCACGATCCTGTGCGCCTGTCGCCTTACGCCGCAACCTTGCGGGCCCGCCGCGGCTGGCGTCGATCCCATCGGGGAGCCGTCGAGCTCACCACACCCGTCGGCCCGGCCATCGTCCCGGCCGACAACGTTTCGCCCATGTAGCGACGGTCCCGGCGCCGGCGTCCGGCCGATGTGCGAGGATCGAAGCATGATCTCTCGACACCACCTCCCCCGGGGCGCAAACCTTCGCCTGCGGGAGGATGCGTCTCCGTCGAGCAGCACCGATCTGGAGCGGGACGGCTTCGCTTTGGCCGCAGGGGTCTTCTCCGAGTCCGATCAGGCGAATCTGCGTCGCGAGCTCACCGAGCTCTTCGAGACGACCCGGCCCGACCCACGCATGCCGGGCAGCACGGAAGCCGACTACGCCGACTTTCGCTACGAGGCGCTGAACACTTCCGCGGCGGCCCAACGGGCCGTCGCCCATCCCGGAATTCTCGAGGTCATCGAGCCGCTCCTCGGCGAAGACTGTCATGTCGTGTCCAACACCGCGTGGCGCAACCAACCCCAACGAGAAAAGGCTCCGTTCGATGTGGGGAACCCCTGGCACATCGATGCGGGTCCGCACGTCCCGCGGGCGGAAGGGATCCCGTGGGACGATCGAATCCCGTACCCCGTGTTCATGGTGGGTTGCCACATCCTCCTGCAGGACTGCCCGATCGGTTCGGGCCCAACGGGCTTCATCCCGCGTAGCCACACATCCGGACGGATGCCTCCCGAACCGGACGCCGACGGCTCCATCTCGTACGAAGGGCGGGGGCCAGTCGCCCCCATTGGCGCCGCCGGCGATGTCGTCTTCTTCGTCTCGGATGTATGGCATCGGCGAATGCCCACGGGCCCGGACGACACCGGGCGGTTCTTCCTCCAGGTGCAGTACGGCCGACGCGACATCGCGCAACGCTTGCGGCCAACCGCACGGGTGCATCACCTCAGCGACGACGCTGTCCGTCGGGCTGTGTCCGAACGAGAGCGCACCGTCGTCGGACTTCACCCGACCGGCTTCTACGACGGTTGACGTCGAGATTCAGACGACCTCGCCGGTGAGTTGATCGACGATGGCGAGGACATTGTCGAACTCGAAGTAGGCGTCCCGGATGCACCGGGCGCCGCCGGCGCTGAACGCAGTGCGCCCGTGGAGCACCCGGTGGGCATGCGTGAGGTAGGCGTCGCCAACCCCCAGCTTGAAGGTGGCGGCGCTGGCAGGGTCGGTCAGGCGACGGCTGAGCTCGGCGTAGGCGACATGCCATTCGTCGAGGCGAGGTTCGTTGAGCGGCAGCGGTTGGATGGTCTGGTTGCTGAATCGGAAGCCGTTGACGTTGCCGGCGCCATCGACGCGAACCAGTGGAGCTCGAGCGAAGGTCTCTCGGTCGGCCGAGAAGAGCCGGTGTGACACGACGACCTCGGCGAGCACATCGAACATGTCGGGATGGTCGTGGCGGAGTTGTTCGAGCACGTTCCACGAGTCGACGACGAGTGAATCGCCGCCTTCGGTCTCGTTCTCGGTGAGGTGGAGGATCTGACCGCTCGGGGGCCATTGGTAGCCGGCCAGGTCGCTGTGCGGAGGCAGGGCCTCGGCCGTCTCGGCCACGTTGTAGGCGACGGCCTGCACCCGGGTGTCGACGACCCGACCCTCACCGAAGGGGCCCTCCCAGATGGGAATCCGGAGGGTGTCGAGCAGCCCCTCGGTCGATGGTGGGGCCGTGGGCACCCCACGGATGACGAGCACCCCTTCGTCGCGGTAGGCCCGCAATGCGTCGCGACGGCGGTCCGGATCGGCCAGCAGATCGTTGTGTTCGACCTCGTGCACGGCATGGCCGCCCGACCAGAGGCTGGGCTCCCAGCGGCGCCGGTTGGCCTTTGCCTCCATCAGATCCACGAAGTCGAGGGGGTAACTCGATTGGTGCCCGGACGCCCACGTCACGACAACGGCGTCGGGGTTCTCAGCAACCGTTTCCACCGACCAGTCGTCGGGGTGGGTGAGCAGCACACGCCGCTCCCCGATCTCGGGTAGCGAGCAGTCCTCGCACGGGCAATGCAGCCGCATCCAGGCGGCGGGAACGTCCCACTGGCCGAATTTCATCGGGTCAGTGTGCCACGCCGCGAAGGCCTCGAAAAGGCCTGATTTGACACACTTGACTTTTCTGACGTTCTTCTCAATATTGAGAGTCTTCTCACTCAATGGAGCGACAGAACATGCGAATCCTCACCTTCCTGCTCACCACCATCAAGGGGCTCTTCACGCTGCTCGGAGCGCTCGTCGTGGCCGGTGCCGGCATCTTCTTCCTGCTGGGATCATCCGGTGACGAGGAGGGCCACGTTGCCCTGGCCCCGAAGGGCGAGATCGAGCCGGTGTTCGACATCGGCCTCGATCCGCTCGCAGGCGGGGAAGTCGACGTCGTCTACCAGGCGTGGCTCAGCCCGCAGCAGGAGGCCGAGGAGGAGTCGGACGTGCCCGCCGGCGCCCCAGCCGTGTTCCTGTCCACCGAACCCTCAACCCCGCGGGAGGAACGAGAATCCCGGGGCCACGGCACGGTGGCGTTCAACCGGGAACGCAGCCGCGCCTACGTGCATCTCGAGATCGCCAACATCGACCCCGACGACATCGTTCTGGCCCATCTGCACTGCGGCAAGCCCGGCCAGCTCGGTCCGATCATCGTCGACTTCGGTGCGACCGGGGACGTCGCCGACTACTTCGCCGACGGCGTGTTGTCGTACGAGATCACGAACGAGGACGTGGCCGCCGGCACCCATGGCCACGGGATCGTCGGCGCGTTCACCGCCGGATGCCCAATCCTCCTCGTGAACCCGGCCGATCGCCATCGGACGATTGCCGGCATGGAACTCATCGCTTCGCAGGGCGAGCTGTACTTCAACATCCACACCGCGCAGCAAACCTTCTACGGCGACATCCGCGGCCAGCTCGAAGCGGTTCCGGCCGACGTGGTCGACGCCGTGCTTGCGGCAGGGTGAGGGTTGCGTGAGCTCGCCGGGCGCATTCGCTACGGTGCAGGCCATGCCGGCGACGAGCGACGAGCCCCGGACACGGGGTCACAAGAAGAAGGAACGCACGCGCCGCCAACTCCTCGACGCGGCGATCGATGTCATCGCCGATCGGGGTGAGGCGTTCACGGTGCAGCACGTCGCCGAACAGGCCGGCGTCTCGAACGGCACGTTCTACAACTACTTCGAGGACCGGGATCAGCTCATCGATGCGGTGCTGCCGGAGGTGTTCGAGGCCTTCGTCCTCGAAACGGCCGAGGAGGTTACGCACGACGATCCTGCCGTCCGGTTCGCAACGATGTCGACCCGTGTACTCGCGCGGGCGGCCGCCGAGCAGCACACGATTCGGGCCATGCTCCGGTTGGACGGCGTGCAGCGCGCCATTCTCGACGGGTCGGGCGTGCTGGATCACCTGCGGCACGACCTCGACGAAGGTTCGGATCAGGGTCGGTTCTCCTTCGAGGAGACTCAGGCGATGCTCGACATCGTCATCGGCGCACTGCTCCTTGCGGCTCGCCGGATCGCCGACCAACCCCGGAACGCCCGCTACCAAACGCAGGTTGTTGCCGGCCTGCTGCGCTCACTCGGCATCACTGCCACCGAGGCACGGCAGCTGGCCGACGCCGCCGCCAGCTGAGTTGACCGGACGAGTGGCTCAGTCGTCGATGCGGTCGATGACCACGCCCTCGCCGTCGAAGCTCCAGTAGCCGGCGACCCGAAGGGCTTCCTCGAGGGGTTCGGGGTAGCTCCAGGCCACGTCGGTCGTGCCGCTCGCCGCATGGGACCAGTAGGTGGTGTCGCCCTTGTGCGGGCAGTGGGTTGTGGTGGTCGAACGGTCGAACCCGTCGGTGGCAACGTCGGCTGCGGGGATGTAGATCCGGTTGCCGAAGCCCGTCTCCGACACCACGAACGCCGCCGTCGTGTCGGCCACCGTATCGTCGCCGATTCGGACGACGTATCGGCGGCTGGTCGGCCGGGCATCCACTCGGTGGAACGGGTCTCGGATGTGGCCGAAGATCTCGTCGTCCTCGTCGAACCATTGGTCCATCCGACCACCTTCGAACGCCACGTATCCCTCGATGAACGCCGCGGACTCGATGGGGGCCTCGTACCCCCACACGGCGTTCTCCTCCGTTCGACCGCCGGCACTGACGCTCCAATAGGAGGCGTCTCCCTTGTAGGGACAGTGTGTGGAGAGGTCGGTCTTCGTGAGGTGCTGCATCGCGACGTCGCCGACGGGCACGTACACCTGCGGGAAGATGCCGCTCTCGTGGAGGAGCATGGCGGCCTCGGTGTCCACCACCTCGACGCCGCCGAGCCGAGCTCGCAGTCGCCGAGGGAACGGTGTGAAGAGCACGCGGTTCTTCGGGCCGTCGAACCGGTAGTTGGCCGTGGCCGGCGCCTGATGCGACAGCGGAGCGATTCCGAGTGTGAGTGTCATGTTTCGATCTTTCCGTTCAGGCGGCGTTGATCGCAACCATGTAGAGGATCGCGAATGCAGCGACCACGATCGACGGAAGGATCTCGAATCGGTCCTTGGCCCGGATGTGGAAGCCGGCAGCACCGATCATCATGGCGACGATCACCGCGCCGGCGAGGAAGCCGACCCACTCCAGGTCGGTGACGGCCGCGCCCACGATGACACCGATCACGGCCGCCACCTCGGCGATTCCGATCGGAATCCGAATGTGGTCGTAGCCGAGTCGCTGCGCCTGTTCGATGCCGTCCTTGTTGTTCGTCAGCTTCATCATGCCGATGCCACCCAGGATGAGGGTGAGCAGGCCCACCATGATCCACTCGAGAATTTCCATGGGCTTCTCCCTTGCGAGTCAGACCGACTCGTCGCGTCGGCACGGTCATCCTGCCACCATATAGTTTAGTTACACAACTATTTTCTGAAACTATTATCAAGCTGTTCCATCAGAGGCTGGAGGACTACAGTGAGACGCATGCCGACGAGCAAGCAGCAGGCCGCCAACGCCGCCGAGATCGTCGACGCGCTGTTCACGCTGATGCCACTCGTGGTCGACCATGTCGACTCCCGGCTGGCCGACCTCGACATGACGAACACAGACCTTTGGGCGCTGAGAAGCATCGAGGGACCGATGCCGATGAAGGACCTGGCGACGTGCATGGACTTCGATCCGTCGTACGTCACCGTGGTCGCCGACCGACTCGAGAGCCGCGGACTGATCGAGCGCCAACCGCACCCCACCGATCGACGGGTGAAGAACCTGGTTCTCACCGCGAAGGGCGCAGAGATGAAGGCCACAGCGCTCGACCGCATCTGGAGCGGCGACAACATGTTCCGCGCGCTCACCGAATCCGAACGCCGAACACTCCTGGACCTCGTGGCGAAGCTGACCGAAGGCCACCGAGGGCCCGACGCGCCCTAGGAGAGGTCGGCGTCGTTCGAGCCCACGAGTCCGACGAACGGACCCCCGTGGTGTGCGCCGGGGGTGCGGAGAAGATCGCCGAACGCTTTGACCGTGGCGAGCCGTTCCCGGACGTCCGCCTCGAGGCGGCCAGTGGCCCGCCGGAGATAGTCGTCGGTGGTGGCGACGGTCGTGTCGATTCCTGCGCGCTGGCACAGCGCCGCGCTCCGTTGAGCGAAGCGAGGTTGTGTGACCACGATGGCGTCGGTCACCCCGAACTGCTCGGTCGCCCGGAGGCAGGTGTCCCACGTATCGAAGCCCGCATAGTCGAGCGTGATCGCTTCTGCGGGTAGGCCGAGGCCACGCAGGTACTGCTGCATGGCCACCGGCTCGTTGTAGTGCTCTTCCCCGTTGTCGCCCGACACGAGAATGTGGTCGACGGTTCCGGCCTCGTAGAGGAATGCGGCAGCGTCGAGGCGTTGCCGCAGGGCAAGGGTCGGCCGCCCATCGGAGCGGACCCTGGCTCCGGGGACGATGACCACCTCTGCCGGCTCCGCTTCGGCGACTGCGACGATCTGTCCGCGTGCCAGCCAGGCGACGGAGAACCAGGATCCCAGGACGAGGAGCGCAACGGACGCGGCGCCGAAGAACAGCAGCCGCCCGAACCGAGAGGCCGGGACCACACGCCGAAGTCGACCGAATCGCATGCCACCAATTCTGCAGCAGGCGAAACGCCCTGTGACCGCGGGTGAAGGGGTCGCGTCTCACTTTCACCCAATCGGGTGAACGGGGTCGCGTCTCACTTTCACCCAATCGGGTGAACGGGGTCGCGTCTCGCTTTCACCCAAGCGTCGTCGCCTCGACGGGCGCTGGCTCGTCAGGCGCCG
>CALBVR010000222.1 GCA_937969565.1 uncultured Acidimicrobiales bacterium
CCCTGACGCCGCAGCACGCGGGCCCACATCGAGTCGTCGCTCTCGCTCCAGAGGTCCGAGGGCTCCATCGAGGCCGTGATCCATGCGCCGGTACGAAGCTCGGATTCGAGTTGGCGAGGGCCCCAGCCGGCATAGCCGGAAAAGACTCGGGCACGGATCAACCCGGAGGAGTCGACCTCGCCGGGATCCGCCATGTCGAAAAGGCCCACACCGCCACGCATGTAGTGCATGTCCGGCAGCGCCGGGTCGATCGGTTCAGCGAGGATCAGCGCGGTGCCTTCCTCGACGGGGCCGCCAAGGTACAGCTCGGCGGGGTCCGCCAGCGTGGCCATCACGGGAAGTGCGTCGGTGACGGCGATGCCACTCGGCCGATTGAGCACGAGCCCCATCGATCCCTCTTCGTTGTGGTCCAGCAGGAAGATGACGGTCCGATCAAACGTCCCGTCGTGCATTCCCGGGGTGGCGATGAGCAGTTCGCCAGCTGACACCATGAGCGCAGTCTTGCGTGTGGTCGTAGTCGGCCACCCAATCGGGCGCTCGAATTTTCTGTTCTCGATATCAACCGATGCGCATCAGGTGATCAACGAAGGTGTTGGCAAGGACTGTCACGGCAAGCACGCATCCGATCAGGATGCCGATGCCACGGATGTGAACGGCCATGTTGGGGTCTCCAGTGTGTTCCGCCGTCGTGTTCCGTGCTGACGACCGGTTCCCCGCTTTTGTTGCAGCCCCGGGAGGAATCACCCAGGGGCGCAATCAGCCCTTCAGATTGATGTCCCAGAGCACCTGCTGCAGTGCCGCATCGGCGGTGACGGCAGAGAACGCCTGCGGGCGCTCAGGCGTGACGCAGGAGGCCAACGGGTTCAGCACCGTCCAACCGGTCGGATGGCAGAACTGCACCATGCTGATGCGCTCGCCCGGATTGTCCGGGTCCGAGACGACTCGGTGGATACCGGTGGGGATGACGCCGTTGGTGATGCGTTCGAGCATCATGCCGGTGTTGATGATCATGTGGCCGTCGGGCGGCGAGGCATCCAACCAGCCGTCCCCCGACTCCACCTGCAGTCCCTTCGCGGTTGCTCGGGGCAGTGCGGTGATGAGGTTGATGTCGCCGTGGGCATCGGCCCAGACGTGATCAGCCGATGGAGCATCGGCCATCGACGGGTAACGAATGGCCCGGCTCAACGTCGGGCCGTCCGTGGTCATCTCGTCGAAGAAACCCTCGGCACAGCCGATGCCGACGGCGATGATTCGCAGGAAACGACGCTGGATGTCTGCAAGGCGTCGGTGGAACTCCATCAACGCCTCGGTGATCCCGGGAACGGTCTGCTCGGGGAGCACCTGGTCGGTGTACTGATACGGAAAGGCGGCCCGCAATGGATGCCCCTCTGGAAGCGGCAGCTTCCAGTTCAGCATCTCCTTCCAGTCCGGCTTGTCGGCGCCGGCGGCCGTCTCGACGAGAAGTCCCGTGTAGCCCGTCTGCCCGAACGTGCCGGGCGCATGGGACTTCTCCTTTTCCTCCTGCGACGCAGCGAAGAACTCGGCCAACATCCCGTAGACCTCATCCATGACGGACTCCTCGAGGTCATGCGCGGTGTACACGAACCCGCTCTGCAGGCTGCGCGTGACGCCGTCAACGACCGCGGCACGCTCGGCCGCCGATCCGGATTCGAAGCGCAACAGGTCCACATCGAGAATCTCATCGCTCATGCCTGCGACTCTACGTCGTCTGCACCAAATCATGAATGAACACGCGACCGAACGTTTGTTCGCTAGTGTGGGGAGATGGCCGTACTCCCCCTCACACTCTTTGGTGTCGCTGAACCCGAGGTCGCACCCGATGTCCCGCTCGAACGGGTGCAGCTCGATCCCTGTTGTTGGGCCGACATCGGCCGGGGGTTCCTGCTCGGCGCCGACGAGCTCCTCCATCGCCTCGAGAACACGATGGACTGGCATCGTGGTCGGCGCCTCATGTACGGCACCTGGTTCGACGAGCCCCGCCAGACCGCCCTCGAACCTCGCAGCGATGCGGCGCTACCGGAGACGATCGACGAGATCCGGTCGACGCTCACTCGCCGTTACGACCGCAGTTTCACCGGGCTGTTCTGCAACCGGTACCGCGACGGCGCAGACAGCGTGGCCTGGCACGCCGACCGCATCGGCCGGACCGAAATCGATCCGCTGGTTGCCATCGTCAGCCTCGGCGGCCCTCGCACATTTCTCATGCGGCCGTTCGGAGGCGGCGATGCCGAACGGTTCGCGTTGCATTCGGGCGATCTGTTGATCATGGGCGGCGCAACCCAGCATCACTGGGAACACGCCGTGCCGAAGTGCGAGCGGGCGGCGCCCCGCATCAGCGTCACCATGCGGGCCGGTGGCCCGATGCTCAGCTCGGTCGAGCCGGGAGGCCGGCGGCCTGGCGGGCCTGCTCAACCCTGATCTCTGCCCGCAGGGCATCGATCTCGGCGCCGATCAGCACAGCGAGCGCCGACAGCTGCAGCCAGAGCAGCACCACGATGATGCCGGCGAGCGCACCGTAGGTCTCGTTGTACGAGCCGAAGTTCCGGACGAACACCCCAAAGCCCCAGCTGAGCGTCACGAAGAGCACGGTGCCGACGATGGCGCCGATGCTCACCGAGTCCCGCTTGCCGCCTGGCAACAGCTCGATCGATGCGTTGACGACCGAGGTGGGCCCCACGCGGTAGAGCACGGTGAGTCCGAACGCCATGAGCAGGCCCAGGCCGACGAATCGGGCCACGTTGATCAGCCAGCGCAGGGCCGAGCTGTCGACCCAGTTCTCGAGTTGTTCCGGGATGATGGTCATCGTCACGACCATCGCTCCCAACAGGATGATCGCTCCGAGCAGCAGGCTGATTGCGAGCAGCCGCTTGGCGATGAAGTTCCGTGACTCCGTCCGATCGAACACGACATTCAGCGCGGCCATCAGGTTCCCGATCGCGCCGGACGCGGAGAAGACCGCGAGCCCGATACCGACGGCAGCGGCGATTCCCACACCGGATCCCTCGCTCTCGGCGATGCTTCGCAGCTGAGAGACCAGGAATTCACGCGTTTCGTCCGGCGCAGCCTCGAGCGCAGATTCCGCCTCGGAGATCAGATCATCGGAATCGGCCACGAGGCTCGTGATCGACACGGTCGCGACCAACGCGGGCACCAACGCGACGAACCCGAAGAAGGCGATCGCTGCGGCGAAGATCGGTATGTGATGCCCGGTGATCCGGTTCTTCAGTCGAACCAGAAACCCGGGTTGCTTCTCGACGCCATCGTCGGACTTGCGAGCCATGCTGAGCGTGCACCTCCACGTGCAATACGGCGACTACGGTCTGTCGGCGTGACGCAATTTGTCTTTGGTGTGGACCTCGACGGCGTCTGTGGTGATTACACCACAGCCTTCAAGTCAATTGTCGCAACCGAGCTCGGAATCTCTGAGTCGGAGTTGCCCGACGAGCGTTCATGGGACTTCAACGAGTGGAACCTGGAACGAGCCGGAGGCTTCGAACGCCTCCATGCGATGGCGGTGGCGGAACATCACATGTTCGCCACCATGCCGCCAATCGAAGGGGCCGCCGACACCTTGTGGCGGCTGTCCGACGCCGGTATCTGGATTCGGGTCATCACCCATCGGCTCTACGTCAACTGGGGCCACGCCCAAGCCGTTGCCGACACGGTCACGTGGCTGGACGAGCATCGGATTCCGTACCGGGACATCTGCTTCCTCGGCAACAAGCCGGATGTCGGCGCCGACGTCTATGTCGACGACGGTCCGCACAACATCATCCAGCTCCGACGGGCCGGTCACGAGGCGATCGTGTTCGACCAGCCGTACAACCGTGACCTCGGCGGCTTGCGTGCGAGCGGTTGGGCCGAACTCGAGGAAATGGTCATGGAGTTGGCCGCAGAACGACTCGGTTCCATGCAGCCACAGCTGCCGGGAGTCGACGCAGGAGCCGACCGATTGGACCGCCGCCGCGACTGAGGTGCCTGGCACCTTTCGGGACGGTGTTGTTCAGCGGTGCGCGAGGCGGGCGCGTGCGGGATCGAGATCGTTCGGGTTGGTCACGCCGATCCACTCCTCCGACGACGAGGGCACGATGACGGTCAGGTCGCCGCTCGCCCGCAGACGATCCACGACATCCGGCAGCAGATACTCCGTCTTCGGCTGATCCCCGAACTCGGCATAGAACTCGTCCCACTGGCTCGCCAGATGGGGAAACAGCGACTGCGGGAACGCAAACATGTTCATCGAGACGGGTGTGGTCGACTCCAACACGCCCGCCGGGTCCTCGGAGCGGATGACGCCGTCCTCGCCGGTGGCAATTCCGTGGGTCTCGGTGATCGAACCGAGCACACCGTCGTTGACCTCGCAGACGCCCCGCGAAACGGCGCCCTCACGCGGCAACGTCTTCGCACACTCGAAGGCCACGAGCGCCGCAACGCCCTGGTCGCCTCCGGAGACGGCGTCAGCCGCCAGTTGGAACGACGTCGGGCCGTAGTAGTCGTCGGCGTTGACCACGATGAACGAACCGTCGACTGCGGGAGCGGCGGACAGCACCGCATGCGCGGTCCCCCACGGCTTGTCCCGCCGTGGACCCAGATCGTCCTGGCGCACCAGCACGAATCCGTCGGTCGAGCCGTATTGGCGTTCGAGATGTGCTCGGACGTCGGCCTCGATGTCGCTGCGAATGATCAGCACCACCTGGTGACAACCGGCGGCACGGCCATCCTTGATTGCGAAGTCGAGAAAGGCCTCGCCATTCGGCCCGACTTCGACGAGTTGCTTCGTTCCGCCAAACCGGCTGCCCAGGCCCGCGGCCATGATGACAAGAGAAAGATCCATCTCACATTCG
>CALBVR010000223.1 GCA_937969565.1 uncultured Acidimicrobiales bacterium
GAGTCGGGCGCTCGGCATTCCGCTCGGCCCCGTCTTCAAACGGCCCGGTTCGCTCGCCACGCAGAACGCTGCCCGCAACCCTCGCCGCACTGCGACGACCGCAGCAGCGCTCATGATCGGCCTCGCCCTCGTGTCGATGGCCATGGTGCTCGGCGAGTCGTTCAAAGCCGAGTTCTCGAAGATCCTCGGCAGCACGATCCAGGCCGACTACATCGTGTCGGGGGAGGCCAACCTCCCACTCGAGATCGTCGATCGCATGGAGGGTGACGCTTCGTTCGATGCCGTCTCGCCGGCGTTCTACTGGAGCGCCGACTTCGACAACACCCCGATCGACGGCCAATCCAGCCGTGTCGGCGATGACGGCACCGGCTACGGCGCCGACGTCAGCGCGTTCGACTACACCGTGATCGATGCGCTGTTCGACCTCGAGACGACCGAAGGCACGCTGGCCACCGTGGACGACGACCACACGGCGATCCGCCAGAACATCGCCGACGATCTCGGACTCGGCATCGGCGACACGCTGACGATGCGTCTCGACGACGGTACGAGAGCACCCATGGAAGTCGTCGGCATCTTCCAGGATGAAACCGTTTCGTCCGGCGTGCTCATCTCCATCGATCGCTTCATGCAGATCTCGGACCAGACCACCGCCGACCTGATCGTCGCCACTCGATCGGCCGACACCCCGGTGGCCGACGCCGACACGGCGTTCGACACGATCGGCCAGGACTATCCGAACCTCGCCTTCGATTCGGCAGCGAGCTTCCGCGAGTCCTTCACCGGGTTCATCGACGGCGTGCTCAACGTGCTCACGGCGCTGTTGGGCCTCGCCATCGTCATCGCGCTGATCGGCATCGCCAACACGATGGCCCTGTCGGTGTTCGAACGGACCCGAGAGATCGGCCTGCTGCGGGCTGTCGGCATGACCCGACGACAGACTCGGCGCATGATCCGCTGGGAGTCGGCCATCATCGCTGCGGTCGGTGCGGTCCTCGGTGCCATCATCGGCACCGGACTCGGCGCCGTGGCGCTCGCCGCGATCCCCGGCGACATCATCACCACCGTGGCTGTGCCATGGGGACGCATCGTGTTCATGGTGGCGATCGCCTCGATCGCCGGGCTCGCCGCTGCACTGTTCCCCGCATTCCGGGCCTCCCGCATGAACGTCCTGGACGCCATCAGCCACAACTGACCCGGTCCCGCCACACCCGGCTCGACCAAACCGGGCCGGTTCCCTCAACCGAGGGGCCGGTCCGGCCGATCCGAGACCCGTGGCAGCGCAACCAGGGACCATCGTGCCGGCGAACCGACTCGGGCAGCTTCTCGTCGAAGCGCGTCTTCGGACGGGTACCGACCTCGCTGAGCTTGCCCAGCGCAGCGGCGGCACGTTCACGGTTGGCGAACTCAGCGACCTCGAGGCGGGCCATCGTGTGCTCGACGACAGCCTGATCCAGACCATCACCCGGCTCTACAGCCTCGATTGCGGTCCCATCATCCCGCAGCGGGCCGAGCTCACCATCGACCTCGATCGCAACCTCGTGTCCGCCTCCGGAAAGGCGCTCCCCCTGTCGGGAAGCGGCCGCGACCACATCCTCGATCGCTACCTCTCGCTCGTCTATGTCCTGCGCAACCGGGAGCCCGGTTCGACCGTGCCGCTGCGCGATGAGGATGTGGCGATCCTGGCCGCCTCGCTCGCCGAACGCAGCGAACTCATCGAGGAGCAACTGCTCCTGGCGATGCAGCCGGAACATACGTCGGTCTCCGGCCTCGTCGGCTGGTTTCGGAACCGACTGTGGGTTCCGGGCACTGGCGCACTCGTCGGCGCCGTTTCGATCGGCACGTTGGTCATGGTCTCCATGGACAGCTCGGCGCCGCCGAACTCGACGAACGACACCCTCCCCGAGCCCGACCCCACCGACGGCAACGCCCCGACGATCGCTCGTCTCGCGTCAACGCCCACGGCTGCCGCAACCAGCGCCGCGGTTGCCGCCGAACCCGGATCACCTGCCGCCCTCGGGGCAGCAGCGGAAGCCCTCTTGCCGTTCGACTGGCAGACCACGCTTCCCGGATGGACCATCAACTACAAGACCGCGGACCAGACCTTCCGAGGGCTGACGTTCCCGTACGAGAAGTCGATCGACATGTACATCCGGGCGGATGACACGCCGGAAAGCGTCGCCGGAATCCTGGCCCACGAAATCGGGCACGCGCTCGATGTGACCTTCCTCGATGGCGACGGGCGCGCGGCATGGCTCGAAGCACGGAGTGCGAGCGAGACCCAGTGGTGGCCGGATGCGTACGCGACCGACTTCCAAACCGGTGCCGGCGACTTCGCCGAGTCGTTCGCCTACTGGGCAACCGGCGACAAGAGCTCCTCACATCTCGGAGGCGAGCCGACCGACGCGCAGGTCTCGGTGCTGATGGATCTGGTCGGCGATCATCTGAAGTGACGCGCGTCACAGGGATTTCCTGAAACTTCTTTCTGCAACCCGGCGTCATTCATGTGTCTGACGCCGGATCGGTTCCCGCCACCGACTCGGCGTCAGATCAAATCGAACGAGCCGGACTCAATGGCGAGTCCGGCGCTCGGGTCCACCAGTCCCCCCCGTGGATCCAAGTTGTTGACTCCGGGTCGGTATCCCGCCACCGACCCGGAGTCAGCCACACTCTCGCCGCTCCGGACGGAGCCAGGTCCCCACCACCGGCTCCGTCCGACGGCGGTCGAGTCCACCGCCCACCGTCGCATCGCGGTAGCGCCCACCGGCACCTACTGTGTGATGACCGATCGAAGGGAGCCATCATGAGCAAAGCCACCGTCGCCTTCCTCACCGTTGCCGGCATCTTCTTCGTCGCGCTCCTCCTGGTGATCGGGCTTTTCTCATTCGGTTGGGTC
>CALBVR010000224.1 GCA_937969565.1 uncultured Acidimicrobiales bacterium
CCGGCATCTCCGTCGCCGTCAAGTACGGCGACCCGACCGAGCTCGCCTTCGCCCTCGAGCAGGAGGGCGACCGCACCCCGGCCGACGTCTTCCTCTCAAAGTCACCCGGAGCCGTTGGCTTCCTGAGCAACGAGGGCCTGCTGGCTCCGTTGAGCTCAGAAACCCTCGAACTCGTCGACGAGCAGAACCGTGCCGCCGACGGCGACTGGGTCGGCGTCTCGGGCCGCATGCGGGTCATGGTGTACAACGTCGACAACGCACCCGAGGACGAGTTGCCCACGTCCGTGTTCGAGCTCACCGGCGAGGACTACCGCGGCCGCGTCGCCCTCCCGGTCAACAATGGATCCTTTCTCGACTGGTTCACGGTCTTTCGTGCAGTCGAGGGCGACGAAGCGGCCATCCAGTGGCTCGACGACATGGCAGCCAACGACCCGATCATCACCGAAAGCAACCGCCCGACCGTCGACGCCGTCGGACGCGGCGAGTTCGATTTCGGACTGGTGAACCACTACTACAACTTCCAGGAGAAGGAAGCGATCGGCGACGATCACCGAGCCGAGAACCACAGCTTCGCCACCGACGACATCGGCTCCCTCCTCATCATCACGGCCGCAGGCATGACCTCGGCTTCCGACGACACGGCCGCCGCCGAGTCCCTCATCGCCTACCTCCTGTCCGACGCTGCACAGACCTACTTCACGCAGGAAACGCTCGAGTACCCCCTCGCTGATGGTGTCGCTCCCGCCGACGTCCTCCCAGCCCTCGATCAGGGAACCAACGACTTCGACGTCAACTTCGACTCCCTCGGCGACGGCCTCCAGCGGACCGTCGAAATCATCGAAGCCAGCGGCATCAACGGCTGAGGCTGAATGCAATCGGCGACACGACCACCATTGGGCCTCCGTGTCGCCTCACTCCTGATCGCTCTCGTACTGGGACTCCCCGCCCTGTACCTGATCGCCAGGAACTTCACTGAAGGCGCCGACCCGGGAGGACTCCTGTTGTCCTCCCGGGTCCTTCAGCCGTTGTGGCGAACGGTGCAGCTGGCGGTACTGGTGAGTGTGAGCGCCGGAGTGATCGGCACCGCGACGGCCTGGCTCACCACTCGGACCGACCTGCCCTTCGCCCGCGTGTTCCGTACGCTGCTACCCCTCCCGCTCGTCTACCCGACCTTCGTTGGAGCGGCTGCGCTGGTTCGCACTCTCAATCCGGGCGGCATCGTGAACGACCTGTTGACCGGAGTGGGCCTCGACCGCACCCCCCAGCTCGATGGGTTGTGGGGTGCGTGGCTCGTGCTCACGCTGTTCACCTACCCCTACGTTCACCTCCCGGTGGCCGCCCGCATGATCGGTCTGCCCGGCTCACTCGAGCAATCGGCGCTCCTCCTCGGCGACAGCTCCTTCACGGTCTTCCGCCGAATCGTCCTCCCACAGATCAGCCGGGCGATCACTGCAGGCATGCTCCTCGTCTTCCTCTACGCCATCAGCGATTTCGGGGCGGTGGCCATCCTGCGCTACGACACCCTCACCCGAGCGATCGACACCAACCTCGGCGTGTTCAACGAAGCCGTCGCACTGGCCCTCAGCCTCATCCTGCTGACGCTGGCCGCCCTCGTCGTCCTCGCAGAACGCGCCGCCAGCCATGGCGACGATCCGCCAGCCGTCCGGGGCCACAGCACCCCCCTGCTTCCGCTCGGACGGTTCCGGATCCCCGCTGTCGTCGGTGTTGCCTTCCTCCTTCTGAACGCCCTCGGAGCCCCGCTGGTCGCACTGATCGAATGGAGCGTTCGAGGCCTGCGACGAAGCGCATCCGGCGGGCGAGGCCTCACCGTCACCTCAGGTGAGGTCGCCGAGGTGACGGCCAACACCTTCGCCGTGAGCTTCGTCAGTGCGATTGTCGCCGTTCTGGTCGTCATGCCGATCGCACTCCTCGTTGGCCGGCACCGGTCCCGCGCCGGCTCGTTCGGCCACGCCATGGTCATCTCCACATTCGCATTGCCGGGCATTCTGATTGCGCTCGCCGCCCGGTTCTGGGTACTCGACTCTCCGGACGCCATCTTCAACCTGCTCAATGACAGCCACGTCCTCCTCGTTTTCGGGTACGTCATCCGGTTCGCGGCGCTTGCGATGGGAACGACGCTGATCGCTGTTCAGGCAGTTCCGCCACGACTTCGCGACGCAGCCCAGATCCTCGGGGCTTCACCTCGACGGCGGCTCCGCACCGTCGACATACCAGTCATGGCACCGGGGCTGTTCGCCGCCGGCGGCCTCGTGCTGCTTTCGACGATGAAGGAACTCCCGATCACCCTGATCCTTGCGCCCATTGGGTTCCAGACACTTTCCACGAAGATCTTCGGATCGTTCAGCGAGTCCTTCGTCGCCGAGGCCGGGCTCATGGCAATCGTCCTCGTGGCCATCTCGTTCGTTGCCGCCTGGTTCCTGATCGTGCGCAACCACGACGCCCGGCACGGACCCGACCGACCGTCGGTTCGATGAACTCGCCCAGGCAGCAAGCCACTAGACACAATATCGGCACGCTGAGTGACGAAACTACACCGCTGTTACACCCAATGATCGCGAAATGATCCGTGAACATTGTTCAAATAGACAGTGACAAAAATGGTGAGAACTCAAGGGATTTTTGGGGACGCAATACCTATGGATGACCGACGCGGTGTGACTACACTCGGCGTTTATGATCCGTTCCACCACCCCGCGTGACGAAGCAGGCCGAATTTCGGCCAGAGTGCTTCGTAGAGTCGCCATTGTCCTCTCCGTACTCACTGGACTCGTTGTCACCGGCGCCGCTGTCGCCGGAGCGATCGTTCCCGAACAGCCCCGTCTCGATACGCCGATCGCGCTGAACGGCGAGGTCTGGGCGGTCGAACAGGTCGGCAACGCGGTCGTGGTCGGCGGCAACTTCACCCAGGTGCAGACCGTTCGCAACGGTCCGGTCATCAACCAGGCCGGCATCTACGCCTACGACATCGACAGCGGCATCCTGCTCGACGACTTCCTTCCAACGTTGATGGTCAACAACGGAACGCCGGAGATCAAGGCGATCCAACCCGCCGCAGACGGCAGGAGCATCTACATCGGCGGCAAGTTCACGCAGATCGACGACCACACCGACAACCGGGTGCGCACTCGAAACCGCATTGCGAAGATCGATGTCACCACCGGTCGGCTCGACCGCAACTTCGCCCGTGGTGGGGTCGACGCGAAGGTCCTGACCCTCGAACTCGTCGGAAACGACCTGTACGTGGGCGGGAACTACAACCGCATCTACGACACCGACGTCGGCCGTCCGCCGCTTGAGCACGTCCAGTCCAGCTTCGCCCGCTTCGATGCCACCAGCGGCGCATACGACGCCACGTTCCGCATCGTGCCTGACGTCTCCATCGCTCGTACGGGCATGCTCGGAGTCACCAACATCGCGGCCACACGGAACGGGCAGTATCTCGTGTTCTCGCACCGCGGACAGGACGTTGTGGATCTCAACGGCGGCCAGCGCTTCGAGCGGCCCGGCATCGCCATGCTGGACCTCAACGCCGGAGCCAGCGTCACCGGCTTCAAAGCCCTGATGCCCGGCGGCAACAACGCCTACAGCCGAGCCTCCTGC
>CALBVR010000225.1 GCA_937969565.1 uncultured Acidimicrobiales bacterium
AATCCCGCCGAGATCGTCGCCCTCGGCGAAGAGGTGGAGGCGCTCGTCCTCACCAAGGAGGACAAGGAAGGGCGTCTGGTCCTGTCCAAGAAGCGCGCGCAGTACGAGCGTGCATGGGGCACGATCGAGGCCAAGAAGGAAGCCGACGAGATCGTCGAGGGTCCGGTCATCGAGGTCGTCAAGGGCGGTCTCATCGTCGACATCGGCCTGCGCGGCTTCCTGCCCGCATCGCTCGTCGAGCTCCGTCGTGTCCGTGACCTCGCTCCGTACATCGGCACGCAGGTTCACGCCAAGATCATCGAACTCGACAAGAACCGCAACAACGTCGTTCTGTCCCGTCGCGCCTACCTGGAAGAGAACCAGAAAGAGACCCGCGACCAGTTCCTCAACAACCTCAAGGTCGGAGAAGTCCGCGAAGGAACCGTGTCGAGCGTCGTGTCGTTCGGTGCGTTCGTCGACCTCGGCGGCATGGACGGACTCATCCACGTTTCCGAGCTGTCCTGGAAGCACGTGGACCACCCGGGCTCGGTCGTCACCGTCGGTGACCCGGTCAAGGTGCAGGTCCTCGACGTCGACTTCAGCCGTGAGCGCATCAGCCTCTCGCTGAAGGCAACGCAGCAGGATCCGTGGCAGGAGTTCGCTGAAGGCCACCAGGTCGGACAGCTCGTCTACGGCCGAGTCACCAAGTTGGTTCAGTTCGGTGCATTCGTGCAGGTCGGCGACGGTATCGAGGGCCTCGTGCACATCTCGGAGATGTCGGCACACCACGTCGACAGCCCCGAACAGGTCGTCACGCCCGGCGAGGAACTGTGGGTCAAGATCATCGATCTCGACCTCGCACGCCGTCGTATCAGCCTCTCGATCAAGCAGGCCGCCGAAGGCGGCGAGCTCGCAGCTGAATACCGCGAGCACTTCGAGATCGACGCCGCCGGTAACTACGTGCAGGGTGAAGCATCGGCCGAGGCCGAGGCTGCCTGGAGCGAGTACTACGGCGACGATTCCGAGGGAACGGCCGAAGCCGCCGAAGAAGCTCCGGCTGCGGAAGAAGCTCCCGCTGCGGAAGAAGCTCCGGCTGCAGAAGAAGCTTCCGCTGCGGAAGAAGCTCCGGCTGCAGAAGAAGCTCCCGCAGAAGAGGCTCCGGCCTCAGAGTGAGTTCCGACCCGGCCTGAGGCCGGGATGCTGATATCTCAGAATGCTGCCCGGCTCCTCGGAGTCGGGCAGTATTCGTTTTCGTGATCGTCGTCGGACTGACAGGTGGTATCGGAGCAGGCAAGTCGACGGTGTCGAAGCTGCTCGCCGAGCGAGGTGCAGCGATCGTCGATGCTGACCAGATCGCCCGCAACCTCCAGGCGCCGGGGACGCCCGTCGTCGCCCAGATGGCTGCACGGTTTGGTGATCAGATCCTCGACGAGCATGGAGCACTGATTCGACCGGAGGTCGCCAAGATTGTCTTCTCCGACGAGCAGGCGTTGAAGGACCTCAACGGCATCGTGCATCCGGCGATGCAAGCTGAGATCCAGCGTCAGATCGATCTCAACGCCGACAGCGATCGCGTCGTCGTGCTCGACTTCCCGCTGCTCGGCGAGAACCCCCGGAAAGGACTGGCCGCAACGATCGTGGTGGACGTCGACTACGACCTCGCCGTCGAGCGGGCGGTCGGCCGGGGCATGGACGAGGCGGACGTCCGCAACCGAATCAACAGCCAGATCAGCCGAGAAGAGCGGCTCGAGACCGCGACGCATGTCATCGACAATGGCGGAGACCTCGTGGATCTCGTCGCGCAGGTCGACCGACTCTGGCCGCAGCTCGAGGCGCTTCCGCCGACCGGCACCGCCGACGTCGGTGAACCGGTCAGCGACGCACCGGACGCTCGCACGACGTGGGTGTTCGGCTACGGCTCACTGGTGAGTCCCGAGGCGATGTCGCGCACGATCACCCGGGTCGCGATGCCCGGTGTCGACTTCTTCGAGGCGGAGTTGGCCGGCTACGGACGTCGCTGGAACTACGGCGTCATGCACATCGACGCGAGCTGGGAGCTCGATGACGGCACCGCGGTCGATCATGGAATGATCGTCGCGCTCGGCCTCGTCGCGTCGGCTGATGAGCGCGTCAACGGCGTCATTGCGAGCGTGACCGATGAGGAACTCCGGCATCTCGACCGTCGAGAACGCAACTACGACCGAGTCGATGTCACCGAATTGGTCACGACGGCGGCTCCCGACGTGGAGGCGATCGTGGTGTACGTGCCGAGAGCAGCGTCGATCGAGGCGTACGAGACAGCGCGCGATGCCGGGACCGCAGGGATCCGTCGAACCTACTGGGACCTCGTCGATGCGGCGTTCGAAACGCTCGGTCCGGATCAGCAGGCGCAGTATCGGACGTCCACGCCTGCACCGGACGTTCCGATTGTCGACGTGATCGACGCACGCGAGCGCTGAGTCAGATCGACCGAACCGTGGACGCGGCGACGCGGCACCCGTCGGTTGGACGAGATGCCGCGTCG
>CALBVR010000226.1 GCA_937969565.1 uncultured Acidimicrobiales bacterium
TCCTGTTCACGCTGTTCTACAGCCTGACCGACTGGCGAATCGACAAGCTTGAGCCCCGCCAGTTCATCGGCATCGAGAACTACACGTCCCTGACGAACGAGAGCGAAAAATTCTTCCGCGAGGCCGCCTGGGTCAGTGTCCAGATGACGGTCATGGCAGTGCTCTTCTCGCTCATCGTCGGCACGCTGCTCGCCATTCTGCTCGACCGCAAGTTCTTCGGGCAGGGCTTCATTCGCACCCTGCTCATCACCCCATTCCTCGTGATGCCCGTCGTCGCCGGCCTCATGTGGAAGACACAGATGCTGAACTTCAACTTTGGCATCATCAACTGGATCCTGAACGGTCTGGGCCAAGAGTCCGTCGAGTTCGCCACCAGATACCCGATGGCCTCGGTCATCGTCGTGCTCGTCTGGCAGTGGAGCCCGTTCATGATGTTGATCGTGCTCGCAGGTCTGCAGGGCCAGGACCCGTCGGTCCTCGAAGCAGCCCGCGTCGACGGTGCCAACGCCTTCGGCATCTTCCGCCAGATCACCTTCCCGCAGCTGCGCCCATTCCTCGAGCTCGGCACATTGCTCGGCGCCATCTACCTCATTCAGGTGTACGACCACATCGAGGTGATCGTTGGCGGTCAGCCCGGCGCCAACAACCTGCCCTTCTACATCGCTCAGCGATCGATCGGCGGTGGCAACCGATTCGGTCTGGCATCCACGTACTCGATCATCGTGGTCATCGCCTCGATCATCATCGCCAACATTGGTCTGCGAGTGCTGTCCAACCTGCTGGAGGATGATTCCTGATGGCATTGCTCACTCGTGCTCCGAAAGCCGAACCGATCCTCGGCCAGAATCGACTGGTCGCGCATCTGCTGTCGTTCCTGACGTGGATCATCGGCCTGATGTTCTTCTTCCCGCTCTTCTGGCTCACGGTCAACGGTTTCAAGGAAGAGGCGGTGGCCAGTGCGGACCCGACGCTGCGCTTCGAACCAACGCTTGATCGATTCTCCGAAGTCACCGAGGCAAACTCCGGGCTGCTGAGCTTCGCCGAGGCGTTTGGCAACTCGTTCTGGATCGTGATGATTTCGACAGCGTTTGTCATGGTGCTCGCCATTCCGGCCGCCTACGCCCTGTCGATTCGGCCGATGAAGAAGTGGCGCGACGTGCTCTTCTTCTTCATCTCCACGAAGTTCCTTCCGATCGTCGGCATCATCATGCCGGTCTGGATCATCGCCCGAGACCTGCAGCTGTTGGGCACCCGAACCGTGCTCGTCGTGCTGTACACGGCCATGAACCTGCCGCTCGCCGTTTGGATGCTCCGGTCGTTCTTCGCCGAAGTTCCGAAGGAGCTGATCGAAGCCGCACAGATCGATGGGTGCAGCCTGATGGGGCAGATTCGGCAGGTACTCCTCCCGATCGTGGCGCCCGGTGTCGCCGCAACCGCACTTCTGTGCGTGATCTTTGCGTGGAACGAATTCTTCTTCGCCGTGCAGCTCAATCCGACCGGTGCGTCCACGATTCCGGTCTGGGTCAATTCGCAGCAGAAGTTCCAGGGCCAGTTCATCGCCAGCCTCAGTGCAGCCTCGGTGCTGGCCACCTTGCCGGTGGTGGTCGCTGGTTGGGTCGCACAGAAACGAATGATCCGTGGTCTGGCCATGGGAGCGATCAAGTGACCGCCGGTTCGCTGCGCCCATCTAACCGAGTTGCTCGCTGTCGCTCCCAACATCGCACCGCCGGTTCGCTGCGCTCACCTCACCGAGTTGCTCGCTTGCGCTCGCAACATCGCAATCATCCGCAGATCAAACCTGAACGCTCAACCGAACGACTGGAGCAGCATCATGGCTGAAGTACGCTACGAAAAGGCGAGCCGCATCTATGGCTTCGGCGGCGCCGGAGCAGTTCGGGCGGTGAACGAACTCGATCTCAACATCGCCGACGGTGAGTTGCTCGTGCTGGTCGGTCCGTCCGGATCCGGCAAGTCGACGGCGTTGCGCATGCTCGCCGGGCTCGAGACGGTCAACGAGGGAAGCATTTTCATCGACGATGTCGATGTCACCCTCAAGCCCCCGCAGGACCGCGACATCGCCATGGTGTTCCAGAACTACGCGCTGTATCCGAGCATGACCGTGGGCGAGAACATGGGCTTCGCGCTCAAGCAGGCAAAGGTCCCCAAGGCCGAGCGTCGTGCACAGGTGGAAGAAGCGGCCCGCATCCTGGACCTCGAGCCGTACCTCGACCGCAAGCCCAAGAACCTCTCTGGCGGTCAGCGCCAGCGTGTCGCCATGGGCCGTGCGATCGTCCGGAGCCCGCAGGTGTTCCTGATGGACGAGCCGCTGTCGAACCTCGATGCAAAGCTCCGTGTGCAGACCCGCACCGAACTCGCCGATCTGCAGGCTCGACTCGGCACCACGATGGTGTACGTGACCCATGATCAGGTCGAAGCCATGACGATGGGGCATCGCGTGGCCGTGCTCGATCATGGTGTGCTTCAGCAGGTCGACACGCCGCGACGCCTCTACAGCTCTCCCGCGAACCTCTTTGTGGCCGGGTTCATCGGCTCACCGGCCATGAACCTGATCGAGACCGATAGGACCGGGGACGAGCTGCATTTCGGCTCGACGGTCGTGCCGCTGTCCGACGATGTGCGGGCCGACCTGAAGGCGTCGTCTTCGACCCGTTTCGTGGTGGGTGTTCGACCGGAGCATCTGATCCAGACGCCCGACGGCGCCCCATGCGGAGCGACGGTTGTGGAAGAGCTTGGCTCGGACGCCTTCGTGCACGCCGCAATGCCGCACAACGGCACCGAAGCCACCGTGGTTGTCCGTGTCGATGGCGAAACTGCGATCACTCGTGGCCACAACCTCTCGATTGCAATCGGTGGACCGGTACACATCTTCGACGCAGAGTCGGGCGCCCGACTCGGCAAACCGGTCGCATGATCGGGTGACGATAGGGCCGCCGGATCCCCTCCGCGGGCTGCTCTATCGTCACCTCTGTCTGGCAAGAAACTCCGCGGCGGCGTCGCTCGGCAATGGTCCGGCGATCGCCACCCATCTGATCGGGATGTGGCGGTCGAGCGGGATCAGGCACAGGTCGTCTCGCCGGTCAGGAACCACACGGCTCGGTTGGATGGTCACGGCATCACTGGTCGCCACGAGATCGAGAATGCAAGTGAGCGACTCGATCGTCGTGATGTCGGCCGGCGAGGTCTTGGCTGGGCGAAAGAACGCGTCGAATTCGAACCCCGGTTGGGGATCCAGGGCAGAACC
>CALBVR010000227.1 GCA_937969565.1 uncultured Acidimicrobiales bacterium
AGCAACGACCGGAGCTCAGCGAGGCCGGCGTCGTCGATCGAGGCGACGTCGATACCCCGGACGTACGCCCCGAGTGCACCCGACACCGGCTGCACGTCGAGCGATGTCTCGAGCGGCGCCGTGTTCTGCGCCTCGGTCTGCAGGGCCCAGATGTTCTGCATCGACATGACCGAAGAGTAGCGGCGCGCACGACGCCGGGCCGCTGCTTCTGCGAACATCGGCGGGTGGACCTGACCGTCAACTCCCGCATCGTGATCCCCGACGCCGAGCTCGTCGAACGGTTCAGCGCGTCCGGCGGGCCGGGCGGTCAGCATGCGAACAAGGCGAGCACCCGAGTCGAACTCACATGGGAGATCGAGTCGAGCGTCGTACTGACCGACGCCGATCGCCGACTCCTCATGCGGTCGCTCGGACCGACGGTACGCATCGTCGCCGACGACAAACGCTCGCAAGCGCGCAACCGTGAGATTGCGCAACAACGACTCGCACAGAAGATTCGTGAAGCCCTCGTCGTCGCGAAGCCTCGACGTGCGACCCGTCCGAGCCGCAGTTCGCAACGGCGCCGGGTGGAGGGAAAGCGGCGAGACTCACAGACGAAGCGTCTTCGTCAACGTCCCCGCCACGACGACTGACCTGCCGGTTCGGTCAAGCGGCGCGCTCGGCGTGATCGCCATCGGTGATCGAGGCGATCAGATCCTGCGGACGGGCGGGACGTCCGAGCAGAAAGCCCTGCAACAGGTCGCAGCCGCGATCACGCAGCCACTGCAACTGTTCCGTCGTTTCCACTCCCTCGGCGACGATCTCCGAACCGAACGAGCGGGCGATGCCAAAGGCGGCTTCCAACAGTGGGTTCCGCCCCGACGCCGTGATCTTGGAAACGAACGCACGGTCGATCTTCAGGACGTCGAAGGGGAGTTCCTGCAACGCGCTCAGCGAGGACTGCCCCACGCCGAAGTCATCGATCGCAATCGAGACGCCTGCGGTGCGAAGCGTTTCGAGCCGATCCGAGACCCGAGCCTCCGTCGCCATGGCCGTCTCCGTCACTTCGAGCTCCACCCGATCGACCGGGACGTCGTGGCGGGCCAGCGAGTCGCTGATCGCCGGGACGAGGTCCCGGTCTGCCAGCTGCACCCGAGACAGATTCACGCTCATCACCAGGTCCGCCAACTGCGGATGATCGCGGCGCCACTCGGCGAGCTGACGGCACGCTTCGTCGAACACCCACCGCCCCACGTCCACGATCAGGCCGGTCTCCTCGAGGTACGGCAGGAACACACCCGGCGACGAGATCATCTGGCCGGGCGCCTCCCAGCGCAACAGCGCCTCGACACCACGAATGTCGGTGCCGTTTCCATGCCAGATCGGCTGGTAGTGCAGCGAGAACTCCTGGTTGTCGACAGCTCGACGGATCCGGTTGTGC
Source organism: uncultured Acidimicrobiales bacterium (assembly GCA_937969565.1). Lineage (GTDB taxonomy): Bacteria > Actinomycetota > Acidimicrobiia > Acidimicrobiales > SHLQ01 > SHLQ01. The sequence goes on from CALBVR010000227.1 coordinate 1,421, forward strand.
AGTTCCAGACCCTCGTGGGCTCGCCGGCGCATCCCGTCCTCGAACACCCGCGTCCGGCCCTTTCCGGCTGCCTTCGCCGCGTACATGGCCATGTCCGCGCTGCGAATGATCGAGGTGTCGGAGAGCGTCTGTTGGCCGTCGCTCCGCGCCATGCCGATGCTCGCGTTCGTGTACACCTCGTAGTCACCGAGCGAGATCGGTTGGGTCAGGACCCGATGAATCTCCTTCGCCGCCGCTGCAGCGCGTGCGCCGTCGTCCCCAGAGCAGAAGAGCAGCGCGAACTCGTCGCCGCCCAAACGGGCGAGTTCGTCCGGCGCATGTTCCAGGCTGCGGAACTGCTCACTCACGGCCACGAGCAGGTCATCCCCGACATGGTGACCGAGCGAGTCGTTGATCAGTTTGAAGTCGTCGAGATCGAGATAGAGAACGGTGAACCAGCGGTTGTCCACAGCCAACGACTCGATCACGGCTCGAAAGCCGCGGCGGTTGAGCAAGCCGGTGAGGTCGTCATGGGTGGCCTGTCGCTGCAGTTCCCGTTCATGGTTGACCGCCGAGGTCACGTCGGCGACCACGCCGACGATTCGGACCGGCTCTCCCCGTTCGGCGAGCGCAGCCATCCTCGTCTCGTAGACGTACGTCGCTCCCTCGTGTTCGAAGTCGTGGCGGAGCGTGACCGCTCGCCCGGGCTGGCGAAGCAGTTGCTCAGCGGCTGCTTCGAACCGACGATCGTCCTGCGTGCCAATCAGCGTGCGCAACTGCTCCGCGGGAACCTGCGGCGTGTCGAGGGGAAGGCCGAGCATCTGCAGCGCCTGTGCGCTGAGCTCCACGTTTCCGGTACGAAGGTCGAAATCCCAAACGCCGTCACGCGACGCCTGGAGCGCAAGCCGGTAGCGCTCCTCACTGCGCAACAGCTCATCGGCCATTCGCGCCGGCTCCGTCTCGTCGACGCTGAACCCGGCAATGCCCACCACACGACCCGAGGCGTCCCGCATCGGCAGCTTCGTCGTCCGGAGAAGATCGGCACCCGGGCGGGCACGTTGCTGCCGTTCGGGCTTGCTCCACTGCGTGGCGCCGTTGAGCACACGATCGTCATCGACTCGGTACCCCTCGACCTCTTCAGGAGCGAAGAAGTCTGCATCGGTGCGGCCGAGCAGCTGATCGATCGACTCGAGGCCAAGGCTCGCGAGGCTCGCTCGGTTGCCGTAGGTGAACCTTCCGTCGACATCCTTGGCGAAAACGACGACCGGAAGCGCCTCAACAAGCGCGCGCAGATGCGCGTCATCGAGGCCTTCTGTCGAGGAGTCCATATGGGCCGATCGGCCCCTGGCCTGCGGCCCTGAACGAAAGCCACGTTCGTCATGCAACTGTCATGCAGTGGGGCGTGACATCCGACCACACCGATGTGACGCCTGCACACCCTCCCTGACGACATTTCTGCCCCGTTTTGGACGTTACTGAGGACATGAGAGTTCGCAATCCGATGCACCATGCGGCGGTGTCCGGCCGTACGGCGGCCAGCCACTCCGCGCGCTGGTTCAGCGGCATCTCTCGCCACGGTGTCGTCGCAGCGGAACGGTTCGCCCAGAAGCGCTCGACCCGCACCACGGCCCGTCAAACCGCAAGCCTGCTCATGGGATCGACGCTCATCGGACTGGGCGTGGCCCTCTTCGTGCACGGACGGCTCGGCGTACCCGCCTACGACGTCATGCTGACCGCCATCCGAGACCACCTTGGCATCTCGCTCGGACAGGCGGCGTGGCTCTTCACCGGCGTCCTCATGCTCATCGCCACTGCGCTCGGCCGCCGGCCTCGGCTGAGCGGTCTCCTGTGGGTATTCGCCAACGGCGTTTCCGTCGACGTCTTCATGGCATTGATCCGGGACCCGGACCAGCTCGGGGTCCGCATGGCTTTCGTGGTGCTGGGAACGATCTCGATCGCTGCCGGCGTCGCACTCGTCGTGCACGCCGGCCTCACCGGCGGCGCCATCGAGCTCCTCATGAATGCCGCGGAGGACCGCGGGCGGGATCCGTTCGGCGTGCGGCGCTGGCTCGAGATCGGCATCGTCGCCCTCGGCGTGGCGCTCGGCGGCGACCTTGGCCCAGCCACCGTGTTCTTCGTCCTCACGATGAGTCCGCTTCTCAAAGCCGGCCGACAGGCACTCGACGACCACCGCCGAGGACGCGCCGAACGCCTCCGCCCCGTCTGGGACTAGCTCAGTCGACGAGTTCTTCGGGCGTTTCGTCTTCGTACACGGCGATGAGCGCTGCGTTCACAATGCTCCCGGCCGAGATCCCCACGATGTCGTGGAGGTCGGCGATCGTTCCCGATTCCCCGAACCGATCCACGCCCAGGTTGTACTGACGGGTGCCCAGCGCTGAACCGACCCACGCCAGGCTGTGGCTCGATGCGTCGTGCACACTGACGACCGGCCGCCGCCGTTCGGCCTGCGGAACGAGACGGTGCAGGTGACTCGGGCGCCGAACCACCGCGGCAGATTGGGCCGAGGCGGCGAAGGTTCGCTGCCAGCTGCGATAGGTCCGGTCGGGGCTGCTCAAATGCACGACGGTGGCCTGCACCCCTTCCTCATCCAGTTCGGCTGCGGCGAGGAGCGCTTCGGGCGCCATGGCACCCGTGGTCACGATCGTGACACCGGGTCGACCGTCGGGCGGGCCCTCGTGCAACCGGAAGCCACCGGCGAGCACGAGCGTACGAAGCGTGTCCTCCCCGAGGCGTTCCACGGCCGCGGCGAATGGCGCCTGATCCAGCGGGCGGGTGGACAGCCGGAGATAGGTGCTCTCGCCGACCTCCGATCCCAGCTGCTTGAGCGCATCGCACAGCAGCCAGTCCACCTCGGTGGCGTACGCCGGCTCGCAGTAGTGGACGCCGGGAAGTTCGGCGCCGACCGATGCGGTGATCGTGGACTGATGTGCACCGCCTTCCGGCGCGAGATTCACGCCGGACGGTGTGCCAGCCACGATGAAGCGGCCCGCGTTGTACGTGCCGTAGATGAACGCATCGAGGCCGCGAAGGACGAACGGGTCATAGACGGCGCCGATCGGCAGGAGGTGTTCGCCGTGGTGATCGTGGCTCAGCCCCAGCTGGCCAAGCAGCATGAAGAGGTTCATCTCGGAGATACCGAGCTCGATGTGCTGGCCGGTCGGCGACGGTGCCCACTTCAAAAGGCGCTCGGCGCCACCGTGGTCGTCACGCTCCTCGGGCGAGTACACGCCCGTCTTGTTGATCCACCCGCCGAGGTTGGTCGAGATGGACACGTCCGGCGCCGTCGTCACGATCCGCTCCGCAACACCCTCGATGTCGCCGAGGCTCGTCAGCACTCGCCCGAAGGCCGCCTGGGACGACGATGACCCGTTGGTCACCGGCGACCGGGTCGAGGTCGGAATGGGCAGGTGCGGACGTGGCGTGGGCTTGGCGTTGTTGATGTCGCCGCCAACCGCCTCACACAACTGGCCTGCAGCCGTGTCCGGGTCGAGGCGATCCCATTCCGTCTCCGGCGTCAGGCCGGAACGCTCGCGAAGCTCATCGATCTGCTCCGGGGAGAGCAACGCCGCATGGTTCATGGGGTCGCCGGCCAGCGGCAGGTTCCAGCCCTTGATCGTGTAGGCGAACAGCACGCTCGGACGATCCGTGACCGCATCGCAATCGCGGTAGGCGCGCAGCAACTCGGGAATGTCGTGGCCGCCGAGGTCGGTGACCAACATGCGGACCTGGTCGTCGGTGAACTGGGAGATGAACTCCTTCGCCTCCGGGTCGGCGCCCACGAGGAACTTCTCCCGAAAGGCGGCGCCGTGCAGCGCGAACAGTTCCTGGTACGCCTCATTGGTGAGCGCGTCGATCTGGCGCTTGAGCGCTGTGCCCCCGGGAGCAGCGAACGCCCGTTGCAGCAGGGCGCCGTACTTGGCCTCGGCAACGTGCCAGCCGGCGTCCTCGAAGAACCGCTGCAATCGGATGGCGGCGATGTCCGGGATCACCCGGTCGAGGCTCTGCCGATTCAGGTCGACCACCATCGTGAAGTTGCCGAGACCTTGTGTTGCGGGATCGGCGATGGCCTCCCAGATGTTGCCTTCGTCGAGCTCGGCGTCGCCGACCAGCGCATAGAAGCGGGCCTTCGGCTGGTCGCCGAAATGGTTGTCGAGGTAGCGGCGGGTGAGCGCAGAGAACAACGGTGCCACCGCGCCGAGCCCGACCGACCCGGTCGAGAAGTCCGAGACGTCGGGATCTTTCGTCCGCGACGGGTACGCCTGCAGTCCGCCGCGCTGACGCAGCGTCGTCAGGTAGCTGCGGTCGAGCTCGCCGGTCAGGTATTTGATGGCGTGGTACACGGGTGAGGCATGTGGCTTCACGGCCACCTTGTCCTCACCGTTGAGGTGGGCGAACCAGAGCGCCGTCATGATCGACACCATCGACGCGCTGGACGCCTGATGTCCTCCGACCTTGACCTCGCCCCCATCGCGACGGTTCGCCGCGTCGACGATGCGCATGGCCAGCCACAGGACTCGCTGCTCGACCTGATGCAGAACATCGAGATCGGCGGCGCTCAGCTCGGCAGACTTACCGTGTTCCGGCATCGGTGTCCTCCGTGAAGACGTGATCGAGTGCTGCCGCAGCTTCGCGCAGATGCACCTCGAGGAGCGAACACGCTCGCTCCGCATCGCCGTCACGACAGGCCTGGAGGATTCGTTGATGCTCGTCATCCGACGTGGCCGCGCCGCCGAGGCCCTGGGTGTAGAGCGCCACGTACGGGGCCACCGCAGCGTGGAGCGATTGCACCATCGCCATACCTCGCTTCCACCCGGCAGCGCCGTAGAGGGCGGCGTGGAATGCCCAATTGGCCTCGGGCACGCTCGCACCCTTCAACTCACTTGCCGCCAGCGCCATCTCGGCTTCGGCAAGATGCACGATCGTCAGGTTCGGAACCGCCCGTCGAAGCAGCTCCGGTTCGATCGCCAGCCGCAGCCCGTACGTCTCGGCCGCGTCCTCCGCGGTCAGCATCGGCACGACGACACCACGGTTGTTCTCGAATCGAAGCAGGTCGCTCGCCGCCAGCCGGTGCAGGGCTTCCCGAACCGGGATCTTGCTCACACCCAGCTGTGCGGCCAGATCGTCCTGGCGCAGCCAGGTGCCGGGCGTCAGCTCGCCGCGAAGCATCCGCTCCATCACGGCCTGTTGGACCTCGTCGACGGTCGACATCAGTGAGTCTTCTTCCGCATCATTTCGCGATTGTATACGATTATGGAATCCGCTACGGTGCGTTTCATGACGACACTTGCCGACTTCGACCGGGTCCCGCTGCTGTTCGGGCCATCTCCCATCCATCCGCTCCCCCGCCTCTCCGAAGCACTCGGCGGCGAGGTCGAGATCTGGGCCAAACGCGAAGACTGCAACAGCGGCATCGCCTTCGGCGGCAACAAGGTCCGCAAGCTCGAATACCTGGCCGCCGACGCCATCGCCACCGGCTGCGACACGCTCGTCTCGATCGGCGGCATCCAGTCGAATCACACCCGCCAAGTCACCGGCGTGGCCTGCCACCTGGGCATGAAGGCCGTGACGGTGCAGGAGGGATGGGTCGACTATCACGATCTCGCATACGACAAGGTCGGCAACATCCAGCTCACCCGAATCATGGGAGGCGACCCGCGGGTCGACCCGGCCGGCTTCGACATCGGCTTCCGCGACAGCTGGCAGCGGGCCCTCGACTCGGTGATCGCCGACGGCGGCACCCCCTACGCCATCCCGGCGGGAGCATCCGACCACCCGCTCGGCGGCATGGGCTTCGCCAACTGGGCGGTCGAGGTCGGCCAACAGGAGGCCGAGCGCGACATCTTCTTCGACCACATCATCGTCTGCACCGTCACCGGCTCGACCCACGCCGGGATGATCGCCGGCTTCGCCCTCGAGGACCGCGACGACCGACGGGTCGTGGGCATCGACGCCAGCGGCACACTCGACCAGACCATCGATCAGGTCACTCGCATCGCACAGAACACCGCCGACCAGATCGGCGTCGGCCGCACGCTGCGAGACGACGAAATCACGGTCATCCCCGGCTACGAGGGCCCCGCCTACGGCCTCCCGGACGCGGGCACCGTCGAAGCCATCCACATGGCCGCCCGCCAGGAAGGCATGCTCACCGACCCGGTCTACGAAGGGAAGTCCATGGCCGGCCTCATCGGCATGATCCGCTCCGGCGAGATCCCCGCCGGCTCAAGGGTGCTCTACGCCCACCTGGGCGGCCAGACCGCACTCCCCGCCTACGCCGGCTACCCCGGCCTCGGCGCCCCCGAACGCGAGATCACCGCCCACTGACCAACGATCAGCGCCCGAGGGCCTTCGACCATCGACTTGGGTCGAGGTGCTCGACGAGCCCTTGCCAGCCGACACGGTTGTCTTCGGTGTCCTCGTGGGTTTCGGTGAAGTCAGCCACATAGAGGGCCACATCACACAGATCCCACCAAAGCGAATAGAGGTCGAGGAGCTCCGGCTCGATCTGTCGCCCGACCGCAGCTTCGTACTGTGCGACCACGTTCGGATCCTCTTGGACAAGACGCCAGAGGTCGCGCTCGGGATGCGCCTTCCGGGCCGTCTCCCAGTCGATGAGGCGGAGCCCATCGGGCGTTTCCATCGTGTTGCCCCGATGTGGCTCGCCATGGGTGACGACATGCCGGTCCGTCTGCGCAGCCCAAACAGCGGCGTGACGGTCGAAGTAGGTGAGCGCATCGGCCAACGCACTTGCGTGTTCGGCCAGCAGCGCTCGTGTCCGTTCGGCGAACGATCCAGACGTCCACGGCTCACCGAGGTTGGACATCGCGGCTGCCAACTGAGTCCGGCACGGAAGCGAGAGATCGTGCTCGGGCAACACGCTCGGCAACAGCAGGCCCTGTGAATGGAGCTCGGCAAGACAACCGACAACCTGTGCTCGCATCGCCCCGTCCGCAAAGCCGAGCCCTGGCGCCCTTCGCTCCTCCACATACGGATACAGCGACAGCAGATGATCGGGACCGACCACGTGGCTCGTTCGTCCATCGACATCACGAATCGGAGCCAGAACAAACCCGAGACCAAGCTCATGCAGCCGCGCAGCCGTTTCGATCGCTGCGCCCACGTGCTCGACCAGCCGCTCACCCATTCGTAGGTCGTCGACGGTCGCAAACCAACGATCCCGGCCATCGTCCACCCACCAGTGATGGCTTCCGAAACCGACGGGCGCATACGTGAGCTCGGCCACCTCGATGCCCCATCGTTCCTGTAGCGCTCGCGCCACATCTCGATCGGAAACACCCTCAGGAGGTGTCAACACGGTCGCCCCCTCACTCGCATTGCCCTTCTGCGATCCTCCCACAATCCGATCCGATGGTGACTGGCACCGTTGTGCGGCTACCGATGCGGGCGGCGATATGCGAAGGTGTCTCCTGTGATCGATGAGCTCCGGGCGCTTCCGCCTGTCACGTGGATTCGGGCGATCCCAATCGCGCTTCTCGCGGCGCTGCTGATCGGCATCCCGTCCGACCTGATCGAAAATCCGATCTTCGGACGGCCGGTCGACACCCGACCGATCGACTACGCCATTCTCACCATCACGTCGGCGCTGATCGGCCTGGTGTTCGCAATCCGGATGCCCGCCGACGCCTCCGAAGAGGTCGTCGACGCGAGCGAACGCAACGAAACCCGAACCATGTGGGGCGGCTGGTTCTCCTTCATGGCCGTCGGCTGCCCCGTCTGCAACCAGGCCGTCGTGGCCCTGCTCGGCACATCCGGCGCGCTCAGCTGGTGGGCGCCGGTGCAGCCGTTCGTCGGTGCGCTCGCCATCGGCCTCGTGCTGTGGGCGCTGCGCACCCGTCTGCAGACCTACCAGCTGGCCGCCTGCCCACTCCCCGAGCGGACCCCGGCCTAAGCCATCTCGGTGCGAGCCGCCTCGTGGAGACCGAGATCGGCGATCGACTTCTCCCGCATCTCGACCTTGCGGACCTTGCCCGTCACCGTCATGGGGAACGAGTCCACGAACATGATGTGGCGCGGCACCTTGAAGTGGGCGATCTTGCCACGGCACCACTCCTGCAGTTCCTCCGCGGTGAGTGCCGTCCCGGGTTCCAGCTGCACCCAGGCAGCGATCTCCTCGCCGTACTTCAGGTCCGGCACCCCGATGACCTGTGCGTCGGCGATCGAGGGATGCGTGTAGAGGAACTCCTCGATCTCGCGGGGGTAGATGTTCTCGCCGCCCCGAATGATCATGTCCTTGATCCGGCCGACGATGTTCACGTAGCCGGCGTCGTCCATCGTGGCCAGGTCGCCCGAGTGCATCCACCCGTCGGCATCGATCGCATCGGCCGTCTTCTCATCGTCGTTCCAATAGCCGAGCATCACGTGTGGACCACGGGTGCAGTACTCGCCGCTCTCGCCACGCGCCACCGTCTCGCCCGTCTCGGGGTCGATGATCTTCGACTCGACGTGCGGAAGCACCCGGCCAACCGTCGAGACCCGCAGTTCCACCGAGTCGGTCGTGCTGGTCTGGGTCGAAACCGGGCTGGTCTCGGTCTGGCCGTAGGCGATCGTCACCTCCGACATGTTCATCTCGTCGATCACGCGCTTCATGACCTCGATCGGGCACGGCGAACCAGCCATGATCCCGGTCCGCAGCGACGACAGATCAGTGGAGGCAAGCGCCTCGTGGCCGAGCTGCGCAATGAACATCGTCGGCACGCCGTAGAGGGAGGTGCAGCGTTCCGCACCAACCGTTTCGAGCACCGCCGCCGGGTCGAAGGTCGGGCACGGGATCACCATCGTCGACCCGTACACGGCGCATGCCAGGTTGCCCATGACCATCCCGAAGCAGTGGTAAAAGGGCACCGGAATGCAAACTCGGTCCGTTTCGTCGTAGTCGCATTGCAGCCCGAGGAAGTTGGCGTTGTTCAGGATGTTGTTGTGGCTGAGCGTGGCGCCCTTGGGGAAGCCCGTCGTACCCGACGTGTACTGAATGTTGATCGGGTCATTCGGTTGCAGCGACGCTGCCCGAGCCGACAGCTGCTCGTCGCTGACGTCGTTTCCGGCGGAGAGGAGCTCGGCCCAGTCGTCGGTGTCGAAGCAGATCGTTCGCTCCAGCGTCGGCACCCGTGGCGCCACCTCGTCGACCATCGCCTTGTACTCGGAGGTCAGGTAGGACGTCCGGGTGACAAGCACCCGGGCCCCCGACTGGGCGAGGGCGTACTCGAGTTCATTGGTGCGATACGACGGGTTGACGTTGACCTGGACGGCACCGATCCGGGCGGTCGCGAACTGGATGTAGATCCACTCCGCATAGTTCGGGCTCCACATGCCGACTCGATCGCCCGCCTCGATGCCCAGCCCCATGAGGCCCCGAGCGACATCGTCGACCGTGGCACGGAACTCGGCCCACGTCTGTCGGATGCCCTGATGGGGAACGACGAGTGCCTCGCGGTCAGGGAACCGCCCGACGGTCGCATCGAGCACATTGCCGATCGTGTCGTCGATGAGCACCACGTCGGTGCCCCCGTGGTCGTGTGCCAAGGCCATGCATCCCCCTCTGGTTGTCCCCTTGCGCAAACCGTACCGCGAGCGTCTTGCCGCCGCCGAACAGTTCAGGGCCAGATGTCACCGATGGTGTAGCCGGCCGGGAACGGATCGGTGGGGTCGAGGACGTACTCGGCGAAACCGGTGATCCACCCCTGCCCGCCGATCTCCGGGACGACCGCCGGGATGCCGGCCACCGTCGTCTCCTCCAGGATGCGGCCGGTGAAGGTGGTGCCGAGGGGGCCCTCGTGCACGAACTCTTCGCCCACGCGCAGCTCGCCCCGGGCGTGCAGCACCGCCATCTTCGCTGACGTACCTGTGCCGCACGGGCAGCGGTCGAGCGCGCCGCCCCAGGTTTCGGGCCGGTCCCAATCGAGTTCGCCGGTCGCCACCGTCACCGCGTTCCGACGGGTGGCTCCGGCAACGCTTGGCGCCCCGGACAGCTGCGAGATGGTGGGCCCGGTCAGTTCCGGCTGGACCGGATGCGCCACGGGCATCTGTTCCCGGGTTGCGACTCGGATCATTTCGCTGACCCGGGCGATCTCGGCGCCGTTGTCGGCATCCAGCGACACGCCGAGCGCATCCGCATCCGCGATGGCGTAGAACATGCCACCCCACGCGATGTCGACCATGACCTCGCCGAGTGTCGGCACCTGCAC
>CALBVR010000228.1 GCA_937969565.1 uncultured Acidimicrobiales bacterium
GTCCGATCACGAGAATCCGTTGTTCGCCGGTCGGTGGGGTGCGATCGATTGCCCGGAACGAGGCCATGAGCAGCATGCGCGTCAGGTAGCGGAACCCTTCAACCCGGTCGTCTTCATTGCCGTCCGGGGTCTGGTCGAGAACCACCCGTCCTGCAGCTTTCAGCGTGTCGCAGAAGTCGTCCCAGGCGGAGCCGTCGAGCAGCCGCTGTCGACGAAGCTCGTCGGCCGCGGTGGGTGTGTCCGGCTGGTTCGGCTCGGATGTGTCGGTCATTGCGGTCATCCCCCAGCGAAGCGAAATCCCCCTCGCTCCCATGTTTCTGCAGTGGTGTCCAGTGTTGCCGCGCCGGCCGCCGACCCGGGAATCGGCCACCCACCGCTGTGAGCGGCTCGAACGAGGGGTCTACCGCTGGGCCGGTGCGCCGCAATCCACCCGTTCCCGCATTCAGCGTCGTGTGCGCGCCGTGCGCCGCTGGCTCGAATGGGCCGTGGTCGAGGGTCGGATCACGCGCTCGTCGGAGCCGGTGTTCGGGGTGGGGCTGCGCTCGCCGTTCGGCCTCGCCCCACCCTGAGCACCCGCTCCTGTCCGTGCGTCCCTGAGCGCCCAGCCCGTGGGCGTTCCGGTATCGGTCGGCTCTGACGCGCCCTGACGCGCCCTGACTTCTGTCTCCCACGAAGATCCGCCTTCGGGCGGTCGTCGGTGGCGTTGCAGCGACTGGCAACGGGCGTGCGGCGATCGAAGCGTTGGACGAACGCGGGCGTTGGGACCTGTTGGGGCGCGAGTCGTTGACGGCGTATCGAGACGACGCCGACCGGCCGGGGCATCTACCCTGCCCGCATGTCTGATGTGTCGACGCCCGACTCGATGCCGAAACGGCCCAACATCCTGCTGATCGTCTCCGATGAGGAGCGGCGCAACGACTGGCTGGGCGACACGGTGGCGCTGCCCGGCCACGAGCGGCTGCGCCAGACCGGGCTCAGCTTCTCGAAGTACTACACCCATGCGTCGCCGTGCTCGCCGTCGCGAGCCTCGCTCTACACCGGGCAGTATCTGCCCGAGCACGGGGTGGTGGACAACGTGAGTTTCCCGTCGCATCAGGCCCTTCCCGCTGACGTCCCGACGGTGGGTCAGCTGCTCGCGGACGTTGGGTACCGCACCGGCTACGTGGGCAAGTGGCACTTGGACCTGGGGGCATTTCCGGACATGGAAGGCCGCGGCTACGGCGGCTGGCAGGGCAACGACGTGCATTTCACGGGCAACGCATGGACCGGGCGCCACTTCGACCCGGTCATCGTCGATCACGCGGAGCAGTGGCTCGAGGATGCGGCTGATGGTGAGGCGCCGTGGTGTCTGACCGTCGCCCTCGTGAATCCGCACGACATCATGCACTTCCCGATGGACCAGCCCAGCTACCAGGCGGCCAACCCGAAGGAGACGGAGGTCTTCGACTTCATTCAGAAGTTCCGCCTCGGCGACCTCGAGATCGAGCCGGTCAGCGAGGACTATCCACACCGGTTCGACACGCTCCCGGCCAACTTCCACGACGACCTGTCGACCAAGCCGGAGATCCAGCGGGCGTGGCAGCACGTGCGAAACACCGAGCACTTCGTTGGCTCCATGGATCTTGGCGACACGGCCTCGTGGCTCCGACAGCTGGACTACTACGCCTGGTTGCACGAACAGCTGGATCGATCGGTCGTCCGCCTCCTCGATGCCATCGACCGGTTGCCCGATGCGGAGAACACCATCGTCGTCTACACCTCGGATCACGGGGATGCGTGTGGTAGTCACGGGCTGCGGGCGAAGCTGCCCTGCGTCTACGAAGAAGTGATGGGCGTTCCGCTCATCGTTTCGGGCCCGGGCATTCCGGGCGGCGTGGAGACGGCGTCGTTGGGTACGCATGTGGATCTGGCGACCACCTTGTGTTCGCTCGGAGGTGTCGATATCGAAGCGTCGCCGGTGTCTGGCAAGGACCTGTCGCCAGTGTTCGCGGACCCGTCGTCGGTCGTGCGGGATCATGTGCTGTTCGCCCAGGCCAGCGCACAAAGCGATGCGCTTGCCGCCACCCGATATGCCGTGCGCGGCTTCTTTGACGGCACGACCAAGTTCGCCCGGTACTACGGACGCGGGGGAGGGATCCGTCGCGACGGAAGCGTGGACCCGAACCCGCCCGCCGTGCCGGTTGACGCACCGTTCGAGGCACAGGAACACGAGTGGTACGAGCTGAGCGAGGATCCGCACGAGCTGGAGAACCTTGCTGCCGACGACGCTCGGCGAAGCGACGTCGAAGCGCTGCATCATCGACTTCTCGAGTACGAACGGCAGGCGTTCGGTCCGAGCAACGACGGTTGACCGGAATAAGTCAATGACTTAATCTTGCGCCATGTCGTCGATGTTGCGCTGCGTGGAGGAATACGCCGCCCTCGGCGCGCACCGAACGGCCGGTCCGGCCGACGACGCCACCATCGACTGGATGGCCGCGGCGATGGCGTCGCATGGCATTCCGGCCGAGCGCCGACCTGCTCCATTCGCTGGGTGGACGGGAAGCAGCGAACTGACCCTCGATGGTGAGCCGGTCGAACACCTTCTGGTGCCCAACGGCTGGGTCGGAACGGTGGCCACAACCGACATCGTCGTTGGCGAATTCGATCCCCGCAGTGGCGGGCTCCCCGCCGTGCTCGACGAAGCGGTTGCCGTCCACGAAACCGACGGTCGCCCACTCGTGCTCGCCACCACGCATCCGAACGGTGAGTTGGTCGGCGTGAACCGTCACGACCTCGGTGTCCGCTGGAAACAGCCTGTGGTGCTGTGCCCCGGACGAGACATCGACCGTCTGCGGACCGGATCCCTTTCCCTGGAAGCGACGGGTTTCCTTCACGATTCGGTTGGCACGAACCTGATCGGCCGTAACGACGTGACCGGCCCGCCACTCGTCCTCGCCACGCCCCTCAACGGATGGTTCCAGTGTGCGGGGGAACGAGGGACCGGCGTTGCGGTTCTCCTCGAACTGATCGACCGACTCGCCGACCTGCCCCTGCTCGTGCTTGCCACCACCGGCCACGAACTCGGCTATTTCGGCGTGCGGGCGCTCGTGGCACGGCTTCGGGGATTGGATCTTTCCGGGATCTTCCATGTCGGTGCATCGGTCGCCGTGCTCGACGGTGAGCCCGCATCGCCAGACCGGGGGCTTGCCAGTACTCGGGTGGCGTTCACCTCACTCGAAGGCGACCTCGCCGAACCGATCGTCGACGCGCTGCGGCCCGCCAACCTGATGACCGCCACGGCACCGGAACGGTGGCTCGGTGAAGCAACCGTGCTCTCCGAGCTCGACGTTCCGCTGCTTTCCGTCACCGGCGCCGGCGTCGATTTCCATACGCCGGCCGACACACCCGAGCGAGTCACCTCTGCAGAAGCGCTTGCCACTGTCGCCGACGCCTTCGAGGCGGCCGCCCGCGCCCTGTACGCCACCACGTCCGTCACCACCAGCGCCGTCACCTGACCGGCATCACGCACCAAGGAGCCCCAATGTCACCTGTTGCCCTCGACCAGATCATCATCCATCCCTTCGACGGTGCTCTCGGCGCCGAGGTGCGCGGCGATGTCGCCGGCCGTATCGACGACGGTCTGTCTGGCGCCGACGTGTTCACGCTGCTCGACGGGCTGCGTCAGCACCAGGTATTGGTCATCAAGGAGCAGTCGATGACCGACGCACAGCTTCTCGAACTCGCGTCCTACTTCGGGCCGCAGTTCGTTGCGCCCGATGGCATTCCGGTCCTCGGTACCGACGAGCAGGGCGCCGTCACCGTGCTGTCGAACCGGGACGAGAAGGGCGTCGGCAGCCGAGTGGCGCTGCCGTTCCACACCGACTTCCAGTTCATGCCGGTGCCGCTTCTCGGTGCCGTGCTCCACGGCGTCGAGGTTCCGCCGCCGGAGGCGGGCGGCGACACGTTGTGGTCGAACATGTACCTCGCTCTCGACGAGCTCCCGGCCGAGCTCAGGGAGAAGATCGAAGGTCGTCGCGGGATCGGAATCAACCCCTACGCAAACGGCATCGGCGGCGCCGGGTTCACCGGCGACAACCAGAAGTACATCGACGACGTCGTACCGGACTTCCCCCATCCGCTCATTCGTACCCACCCGGAAACCGGTCGCCAGTCGCTGTACTTCAGCATGTTCATCCACAAGATCGAGGGCTACGAGGACCGCCCCGAAGAGGAGAAGGAACTCCTCCAGGCCCTCCGCGACCACGTCGACCAGGACAAGTACTACTACCGCCACAAGTGGAACAACGGTGACACCATCATCTGGGACAACCGCTGCACCAACCACAAGCGTGACGACTTCGACCAGGCCTACGACCGTGAGGTGCACCGCGTGCAGATCGCAGGAACGAAGCCGTTCTAGGCGTGGGGACGTCCACCCGTCAGTCGATCATCGACGCCGCTGAAACCCTCTTCGCCACCGAGGAACCGGACGGCGTCACCGTCGCCACCATCACGAAGGCTGCCGGTCAACGGAATCAGGCCGCCGTCCACTACCACTTCGGTGGGCGGGACGGACTCCTGTCCGCCATCGTCGATCGGCATCACGACGCACTGGACGAGGTTCGGTTCGCCCGGCTCCGGGACCTCGATGCCGCTGCCGGTGAAACCTGCCGAGACCTCGCGGCGCTTGCGGACGTGATCGTTCGCCCAATGGTCGAGGAACTGGCATCGACCTCGGGTCGGGCGTTCCTTCGCATCCAAGGAGAACGGCTGGCGTCGGGCGTCCAAGCGGGACAGCTCGCCGGTTCGATGGTGGAGCTCAGCCAGCGGTTGGTCGGCGTCCTGCCACCAGCGCCGGAAGGGTGGCGAACCGAACGTGCCCGCCTCGCCGCTGTGCTCGTCAATGCGCGCCTGTCGCAGGAGGCGATGTTGGATCCGGCCGACGCCGTCGACCGGGAGGTGCTCGCCGCCACGCTCACGACCGCGGTGGTCGCCGTTCTGTCGATCGCGCCCGGGGACTGATTGCGGGAGCCGAGGCCAAAAATGCGACGAGGCCGCTGCCCGAAGGCAGCGACCTCGACGATTTCCCCCTTGAGCGTTCGCTCAGGCGAGTTCGGTGCGGCGGCCGAGGAAGACGGCGCCGGCGCCGATCATGAGGAGCGCAACGCCCATCATGGTGAAGACCAGGGTCTGGCCCGGGCCGGTCACGGCCAGCTCAGCAGCGCCGACGGACACGAGGGCGACTGCGCTCTCGGTCTGGGCGGCGTCACCGGCGATGATGGCGATGCCCTCAGCCGGGATGTCGTAGGTCACCGAGACGGTGCCTGCGCCGTCGCCGTCCATGGCGATCGGGGTCAGGTTGGCCTGATCGCAGCTTGCGGTGTCCAGCATGGCGAGGTCGCCGCCGGCCGGGTAGTCGCAGGGAAGCACGAACAGGGCGATGTCGGCACTGAACCCGCTCAGCGACACCTCGACCTCGGTCTCTCCAGCCTCGTCCACCGATGCTGGGTTGAGCTCCATCATCGGCGTCTGCGCCGCGGCGATGCCGGTCAACGACATCAACATCGTGGCGACAATGGCCAGTGCGGTCAGTACTTTCTTCATGTGTTCCCCCTGCCAATTAGGCAAATCTGAATGAACGTCAGATTAGAGTCAGAGGAGCAACGTTGACAAGTGGGGAGATGGGATGGGATCACCAGTGATCGTCGAAGCCGGTCGGACGGCGCTGCAGAAGCGCGGTGCCGCATTTGCCGACGTCCACGCCGCCCAGTTGCTCGGACATGCGCAGCGAGGTGTGCTGAACCGGGCCGGTGTCGACCCGGCATCGGTCGGCCAACTGGTCGGCGGTTGCGTGACCCAGGCTGGCGAACAGGCGAGCAACGTCACCCGAACCGCCTGGCTCAACCAGGAGTTCCCGTATGAGGTGGCGGCGACCACGATCGACGCGCAATGCGGGTCTTCCCAGCAGGCGAACCACATGGTCGCGAACCTCATCTCGGCCGGCGCCATCGATGTCGGTATGGCGACCGGCGTCGAGCACATGAGCAAGATCTGGCTCGGTGCCAATGTGCCCCGGGTTGATGAGACGTTCATCAACGGTCGCTCGAAGCCTGACGATTTTCCCTGGGACATGCCGAATCAGTTCGGTGGTGCGGAACGCATCGCCGCCGAACATGGCATCGACCGCGAACGGGTCGATTGGTTCGGCATGATCTCACAACACAAGGCGGCGACAGCAGTGGCAGAGGGGCGATTCGAGCGGGAGATCATTCCCGTCGACGTCACCCTGGCCGAGGGTGAGGGGCGGGTCACGGTCGCGGCCGACGGCGGCCTTCGGGAGACCACCATGGAGTCCCTCGCCGGACTGAAGACCGTGATGCCCGACGGGATCCATCACGCCGGAAACAGCTCACAGATCACCGATGGCGCGGCTGCAGTTCTCTGGATGGACGAGGAACGGGCGAAGGCCGAAGGGCTGGCACCGCGGGCCCGCATCGTCACGCAGGCCCTCGTGGGTTCCGACCCCTACTTCCACCTCGACGGCCCCATCCCGGCAACCGCGAAGGTGCTCGCCGACTCGGGCATGACGCTCGACGACATCGGTGTGATCGAGGTCAACGAAGCCTTCGCCAGCGTCGTGCTCGCCTGGGCCAAGGTGAACGGCGTCAGCGATGACGACCTCATGGAGAAGGTCAACCCGAACGGTGGTGCCATCGCGTTGGGGCATCCGGTCGGCGCAACCGGAGCCCGGCTCATCACCACGGCACTCCACGAGATGGAACGGCGCGACGCCGAATTCGGCCTCGTCACCATGTGCTGCGGCGGCGCCATCGCCACCGGCACCATCCTCCAGCGGCTGTAATCCGCTCGGCACTTCCGGCCGAGATCCGCGAGTGTGCGCGGGTTTACCGCCCGCGTTCGATGCCGAGGCCGGCGGTGGCCACGAGTTCCCGTTGGATTTCGTTCACGCCGCCGCCGAACGTGTTGATCTGCGCGGCGCGATTCGCACGTTCGAGTTCGCCGTGCATGAACGCTCCCGGTGAGCCCGGACGCAGGTGAGCCACCGGGCCGAGGATGCCCTGCAGTAGCCGGTAGACCTCGACCATCTGTTCCGTTCCGAACACCTTGACCGCCGAGGATTCCGCAGGGCCGAGCGTGTTGTCGGCCACGGCGTTCACGAGTCGCCAGGTCATCAGGCGGATGGCCTTGAGGATGGCCGTGCACTTGGCCAGGTCGGCCTGGACCCACGGCACATCGATCATCGTCTTGTGCTCGGCGAGCCCGGACGGGGTCTCCCGACACCAGGCGACGACGTCGCCCATCAGTCGGTCGGTGAGGCCGGAGAGTGCGGCCAGGCCGACGCGTTCGTGATTGAGCTGCATCGTGATCAGCTGCCAGCCCTGGTTGAGTTCGCCGACGATGTTCGTGAGTGGAACCCGCACATCGGTGTAGTAGGTCGACGTCGTCATGTGGCCGCCGACCGTGTGCAGCGGCGTCCATTCGAATCCGGGCGCATCGGTCGGCACGATGATCATGCTGATGCCCTTGTGCTTCTTGACGTCCGGGTCGGTGCGAGCGGCCAGCCAGATGAAGTCGGCCTGGTTGGCGCCAGAGGTGTAGACCTTCGACCCGTTGATGACGAACTCGTCGCCGTCGACGACTGCGGACGTGCGCAGGCTGGCGAGGTCCGTGCCGGCCTCAGGCTCCGTGTAGCCGACGGCGAAGTTGAGCTCGCCGGCGAGGATCCCCGGTAAGTAGCGCTCCTTCTGTTCCTCGGTCCCGTACGCCATGATCGCCGGGCCGACGGTGTTGACGGTCACGAAGGGGAACGGGGCGTGGGCCCGTTGGATCTCGTCGAACATGATGAACTGATCGACCGCGGAACGGCCCTGGCCGCCGTACTCCACCGGCCAGGCGAGGCCGAGCCAGCCGTCGTCGCCGAGCTGCTTGATGCAGCGGCGGAAGGCCTCGGGGTTCTGCCCGGGGGCGCCGAGCTCGTCTCGAACCTCCGTGGTCAGCATGTTCTCGAAGTACTCGCGAAGCTCGGCTCGGAGTTCTCGTTGTTCCTGCGTCTCTGCCAAGTGCATGCTTCGACAGTACAGTTTCTGAAAGACCGTCAGATACTCGAATGGGTTCGAATCCTTCGACCCGGAAAGCGCAGCCGTGGGACAACGAGAGCTCGACCTTGTCGACCTCACCTCGCTCAGCGATGCGGAATTTCGCGCGCTCGTCCAGTCCTGGCTGACAGAACACGTCGTCGGCGAGTTCGCCGAACTCCGCGGTCGAGGCGGACCCGGCGACGAGGAAGTCGGCTTCGACACGAGGGTCGCATGGGAGGCGATGCTCGGCGAGGCGGGATGGATCGGCCTCGGCTGGCCGGTGGAGCACGGTGGGCGCGGCGCATCGTTGTCGCAGCAGATCATCTGGGCCGAGGAATACGCCCGCGCCGACGCGCCCGCCCGCGTCAACCATATGGGCGAGAACCTGTTGGCGCCCACGCTCATCGAATACGGAACTGCCGAACAGTGCGCTCGGTTCCTTCCCGGCATTCGCAACGGCACCGAGCGCTGGTGCCAGTGCTACAGCGAGCCCGATGCCGGTAGCGATCTCGCCAACGTGAAGACCCGGGCGGACCTCGATGGCGATGCCTGGGTCATCAACGGTCAGAAGGTGTGGACGTCGCTTGCGCATGTGAGCCACTGGGCGTTCGTCGTTGCCCGCACCGAACCGGGTTCGACCCGTCATGCCGGGCTCACCTTCCTTCTCGTTCCCATGGACCAGGACGGGGTGGAGATTCGCCCGATCGTGCAGCCGACCGGCGGCGGAGAGTTCAACGAGACGTTCTTCACCGACGCCCGCACAGAAGCGGACCTCGTCGTCGGCGAGGTCGGCGACGGCTGGCGCATCGCCATGGGCTTGCTCGCGTTCGAGCG
>CALBVR010000229.1 GCA_937969565.1 uncultured Acidimicrobiales bacterium
GAAGAGGTGACCTTTGGAGAGCTCGCCGCCTCCGAAGTGACCCTCGACGACATCGGCGGCCTGGATGAGGTGAAACGTCAGCTGGAACGTTCCTTTCTCGCCCCCCTTCGCAACCCCGAAATGGCGGCCGCCTTCCGGAAATCGGCCAGCGGCGGCCTGCTGCTGTGGGGGCCGCCGGGCTGCGGAAAGACGTTTCTCGCCCGGGCGACCGCGGGGGAGATGGGGGCCAACTTCTACAACGTGGGACTGGCCGACATCCTCGACATGTGGATCGGTGCGAGCGAACGCAACCTCGCAGCTGTCTTCGAGGCCGCCCGACGCAATGCACCGTGCGTGCTCTTCTTCGACGAGATCGATGCGCTGGGCCAGAAGCGGTCGCACCTGAAACATGCTGCCGCCCTGCGCGGGGTGGTCAACCAGTTGCTGTCGGAACTCGACGGTGTCGCCGACGACAATGACGGGATCTTCGTGCTCGCTGCCACCAACCATCCATGGGATGTGGACGAAGCACTCCTGCGGCCCGGTCGATTCGACCGTCGGCTCCTCGTGCTCCCTCCTGACGCCCCCGCCCGCCGAGCGATCCTCGACTTCCACCTCAGGGATCGTCCCGCCGAGCGCGTCGACCTGGCCGGGTTGGTTGCCGCCACGGAGGGGTACTCGGGCGCCGATCTCGCGTTCGTCGTGGAGTCCGCGGTCGAACAATGCCTCGATGAATCGCTCGACGCGGGCTCCGTCGTCGCGGTGACGACGGCCCATCTCGAGGAGGCGCTCGCGTCGGTCCCGTCGACGGTTGGGCCATGGCTCGAGAACGCCCGGAACCACGTGACGTACTCCAATCGCAGCGGAGAATACGACGAACTCGAGCAGTACCTCCGGGCGCAGGGAAGACGGAAACGTCCACCCGGATTCCGCTCCTAGGCGACGATCGCCAGCCCGCCCGCGTGGGTGAATCTGCTCAAGTGCCGTGATTCGCCCGCCGAACTCCTGAGCACGGTCGCACGGAAGCGTCCGAGAGAAGCCTGCAGGCGGCGGGCGGAAGGCGGGAAATGCCATGGCAGGAGGCCACCACCACGTATCCGATCTCACGTGGATCGGACAGGACCGGAGGCTCGCGCGGCGAGTCGGTCGGCCACTCGCACGGTTCCTTGCGATCGAGTCAGCATCGGGACTGCTGCTGATCGTCGCAACCGTCATCGCACTGGTCTGGGCGAACTCGCCATGGTCTGGCCTCTACGACGACCTGCTCCACGCACACATTGCGTTCTCGGCCGGACCGATCCATCTGGATGAATCCCTGGCCCACTGGGTGAACGACGGGCTGATGGCGATCTTCTTCTTCGTCGTCGGTCTCGAGATCAAACGAGAGCTCGTCACCGGTGAGCTGCGCGACCCCCTGGCGGCGTTGTTGCCTGCTGTCGGTGCGCTCGGTGGCATGGTGGTGCCGGCCGGCCTCTTCCTCCTCGTGACCCGCGGCGGAGCAGGTTCCGAAGGCTGGGGCATTCCGATGGCGACCGACATCGCCTTCGCTGTCGGCATCATTGCGCTTCGCGGAACCAAGGTGCCGACACAGCTCAAGATCTTCATCCTCACGCTGGCCATCGTGGACGACATCGGCGCAATCATCGTGATCGCCCTCTTCTATTCGTCGGGGATTGCCTTCGGCTGGCTCGGTCTGGCCGGAGGAACGCTCGTGGCGGTGGGGGTCATGCAGCGGGCGAAGGTCTGGTACACGCCGCTGTACGTCGTGCTCGGTGCGGTCTGCTGGTATGCCACGCTCGAGAGCGGTGTCCACGCCACCATCGCCGGTGTTGCCCTCGGCCTCATGACACCGGCTCGCCCCCTCCAGACCGACACCCACCCGACGGCCGTGTTCGAGAAGGTCGGTGTCGAAGAACTCGACGGTCACTCCTACCGAACGGTCGACCTCTACGTTCGTGAGTGCGTGCCTGTGGCCGAACGCTTGCAGACGCTTCTCCACCCGTTCACGAGCTTCTTCATCATTCCGGTCTTCGCGCTCGCCAACGCCGGCGTCGTCCTCTCGGGCGAGGGCATTCGGGCCGCAGCCACGTCCACGTTGACGATCGGCATCGTCGCCGGGCTTGTCGTCGGCAAGTCGCTCGGCATCACCGGTGCGGTCTACGCCGCGGTGACGGCGGGCATCTGCTCACTGCCGAAGGGCGTGACCTGGCCGATGGTGGCCGCGGTCTCGGTCATCGCTGGTATCGGCTTCACCGTGGCCCTCTTCATCTCGGCACTGGCGTTCTCCGACCCGGCACTGGTCGACCAGGCAAAGATGGGTGTGCTGGCCGCCTCGCTGCTCGCAGCGGTCATCGGCGGCGGACTTCTCGTTCTCGCCACCAAGGATCAACCGGAGCGTCGAGAAGAGGACCAGGACGAGGGGTCCGGCATGTTCTCGCAGCTCGCTCGCCAGCTCGAGCCGATCAACGAGGCCGTCATGGCCGCTCCGTCGCCCCACACCGACGGTGCGAAGGTGGGTGCCGACAGTGCGTAGCGCAACGATCCCGAGCAACGAGCTGGAGCGCCTCCGTGCGCTGGATGCAGAGCAGATTCTGGACACGGATCCTGAACCCGGCTTCGACACGATCACGGAACTTGCCGCTTCGATGTTCGACGTGCCGATCGTCCTCGTCTCACTGGTGGCATCCGACCGTCAGTGGTTCAAGTCCCGGGTCGGGTTGGATGCCTGCGAAACGACGCGCGACGTGTCGTTCTGCGCACACGCTGTCGCCGACCGCGAGAGTCTCGTCGTCGAGGACGCAACGAAGGACGACCGGTTCTTCGACAACCCGCTCGTCACCGGCGATCCGGAGATTCGGTTCTACGCCGGCGTGCTGATTCATGGTGACGACCCGGAGATGCCCTACGGCACCCTCTGCTTGATCGACCGGAAGCCGCGGAGCTTCCCCGCGCGTGAGCTCGAGATGTTGAAACAGCTGGGCCAACAGGTGGAGGCGCAGCTCGGTCTTCGTCGAGCACTTCGCGACCTGGCCGAGGCGAGTCAGGCCAAGTTCCGCCTGCTCGCAAGTGTCGGCCACGAGCTCCGAACACCCCTCAACGGCATCCTCGGCATGCAGCAACTTCTCGAGACGACCGAGCTCGACGACGAACAACAGGAATACGTGGAGCTGCTCCGTGTGTCGGGCAACTACCTCAACTGGTCGGTCGACAATCTGCTGGCGGCCGCCCTGGGCGAGTCCGGCGAAGCGGTGCTTGCGCCGTTCAATCTGCGAGAGATGCTCCACGAACTCTGCGAGCTGCGCCAGCCCGAGGGTCGGGATCAACCGGTAGCGGTGCGGCTCGATTGGCTGGCGGGAATGGAACCGTGGCGAGTCGGTGATGCGCAACGTCTGCGCGAGAGCCTCGTGAAACTCCTGGACAACGCGATCGCCTTCACCGACGAGGGTGAGGTCGTGATCTCGGTTCGACAGTCTGACGGCGATGTCGTCTCGCTGACGGTCGAAGACACCGGGCCCGGCATCCCGGCGGACAAGCTCGACTGGATCTTCGAAGAGTTCACCCAGATCGAGCCGGAGAGCAACAACCATCCCGATGGGCTCGGTCTTGGGCTGGCGCTCGCGCGTCGGAACCTCGAGGCCGTCGACGGCCGAATCTTCGTCGAGAGCGAACTCGGCTCGGGCAGCAGGTTCACGGTGCAACTCACACTGCGGCCCCTGTCGGCGTGATGATGCGCTCGACCCACACAACCAAGCTCACAACCTGGGCAGATTTGTCGATGAAGACTCATTGGCGGCACTTGATCATGAGGCGGACATGACAGCTATTTCTGGACCTTCCACGACGCTCGACTCGTCGACGATTCTCGACGCGATCGAACGACTCGATGCGATGCCCACGTCGGTGAACCGACTGCTCGAACTGGCCGAGAATCAGGCGGCCGGCATGTCCGACGTCGCCGAGATCGTGCGATTCGATGCGGTACTGAGCGCCGATGTGCTTCGCAAGGCGAACTCGCCGATGTACGGCGCCCGGCAGGCGATCGTCGATGCGACGATGGCGGTGGGACGACTGGGGCTCGACGATGTGCTCCACATGGCGATGGTGCGAGCGATGCGAGGTCGTATGGCCGAAGCACTGCCTCCGTACGGCTTCGACCGTGACGGCCTGTGGAAGCACTCGCTCGAAACATCCATCGCTGCCGAGTGCATCTCGCACTTCTCTGCCGAGCCGACACCCAACGGTGCCGGTACCGCTGCGTTGTTGCACGACATCGGCAAGCTCGTTCTTGCCGACTGCGTGCCCCGATCGACGATGATGCGCATCGCCCAGACGGCCAAGGAGACCGGACGTCAGATGCACGAGTTGGAGGTCGAGGTGCTTGGTCTTCATCACGGCCAGGTGGGCGCAACGGTCGCCCGCGCCTGGGGTTTCCCAGTCTCGGTGCAGGTGGCCATCACCGGTCACCACCCCCCGTATCCCGGCGACGATCTGCTGTCGCGCATCGTGCGAACGGCAAACGCCATGGCGCACGAGCTCGATCCGTTCGTCGAGAATCCCAACAACTCGATCGCCCAGACGACCGCTGATTCGATCCTGCGGTGTGGCGTCGACATCCGTCGTATCGGCGAGATGTACGAGCTGGCTGTGACCACCCGAGACGAAGTCCTCGCCAGCTTCAACTGATTCGTTCCGGTTCGGGAGCGGAAGACAAATGGAACAGTCAGTGACGTTCCGTCGAGTGCGTTCGGTCGGCGGCTTTGCTGCGATGGTGCTGCTGATGGTCGTTGCCGGCGTCGTGGCGCCGGCCCGCGCCGATACGGCCGGGGACACCTTCACGGCGCTCTATCTGTCGTCCTCCTCCAGCGGTTCCGTCGGAGGCGTTTCCTTTGCGGACGAGGACATCCTGTTGTTCGAACCGATCTCGGACACGTGGGAGCGGTGGTTCGACGGATCGGATGTCGGGCTGGGTGGGGTGAACGTCAACGCGTTCCACATCGATGATCCGTGGGCGGAGTTCCCGACGATCTACATGAGCTTCCAGCAGGCAACCACGATCACCGGTGTCGGGGCGGTCGACGATT
>CALBVR010000230.1 GCA_937969565.1 uncultured Acidimicrobiales bacterium
GAACACCATGTTTCGAACCTTCACCCGACTGATCGTCATCCTGACGACGACCCTCGCCATGCTCGTCGGCAGCCTGACGCCGGTCGCCGCCCAGGATGCCGTCGAGGCCGAGCCGGAAGTCGTCGCTGAGAACGACCTCGAGAAACTCCGGCTTCGGTGCCGTGGGCGACTCGCCGCCGACGGCACACCGGGCGTCTACTGCCGCTGGTCCGTCCCGACCTCCGAGGACGCAGCATCTGTTGCCCTGCTCCGTGACGGCGGCGATGGTTGGACCACCATCCACGAGACCGAAGACCTCGAGGCTCGCCGCCACTTCGACACGACCGGCGAACCCGGCGTCCGCTACCGCTTCCGCGTCGTCGCCCTCGACGAGGACGGCAACCGTGTGGCGAAGAGCCGGATCTCGCGTGCGAACGTACCGAACCCCCAGTTCGACTTCCTGCGCCTGAGCTGCGTCGCCGTCGACCTCGAGTCGCCGACCGCATCGTGTGAGTGGAGCAGCTCGGACGAAGCGACCTCCTACGAACTGTGGCGAATCGTGAACCGCGACAGCCGTGAACTGGTCGGCACGTTCGGCCCCGATGAGCTCGCTGCCCTCGACGACCAGCTCGGCGACGACACCGTGCTCGTGAAGTACGCGGTCCTCGGCAAGAACGACGCCGATGAGCTCGTCGCCCGCTCGAAGGTCCGCCGGGTCCGCTTCCCGGTCGCCGAAACCGTCGACGCCGCCTGAGGTGACGCGTGCTGGTATCCGTCGCTCCCGTCGCGCTGCGGGTCACGCTTGATCGGGTGAGTACCTCCTCCACTCACCCGAACGAACGTGAACTCGTGGCCCGGGTGGCGACGGATGCCAACGCATTCGCTGAGCTCTACCGGCACTACCTGCCGCGTGTCCACGCCTACGCGTTTCGCCGGACCGGCGATCGGCAGGCGGCCGAGGACATTTGCTCGGCGACCTTCGAGGCGGCCTTTCGGAACATCGCCAACCACCGGCCCACCGACGCCGGCCTGGGGCCATGGCTGTTCCGGATCGCTGCCCGCAAGACGGTCGATCACCATCGGCGTGAGGGACGCTCCGGGAGCGAACGGGGACAGGTCGCCATGTCCCGCCTCGCCCCCGGTGTTGCGCCGGCCGCGGACGGGTCGTTGCACGACGACGACTCGCTGCGGCTGGCGATCAACCAACTACGGCCCCGATACCAGGAGGCGATCACCCTCCGGCACCTCGCTCACCTCGACACCGCAGAAGCGGCCGAAGCGATGGGCGTGTCCAAGTCGGCGTTCTCCGTGATCCTCACCCGAGCCACCAAGGCCCTGCGCCGAGAGCTCGACCGAATCCAAGGAGCCGAGCAATGACCGACGACGACCTGCAGCGGCGCCTCGATGCACTCGGGCGCAGCGAAACCCCGTCGATCGACCCGGCGTTTGCCGACGGTCTCGAGTCCGACCTTCGGGCCATGGCGGCCGTTCCCCAGCGGACCACGCCGCTGGCATGGCTTCTGCGCCCGTCCGTGGTTGTTGCCGCATTGGCGATCCTCGCCGGATTCGCGTTCTTCGTTTCTCGCTCCGAGCCGGCGGGTCTCGAGTTCGCCTCTGCCGACGACACGTCGGTCTCCATTCCGGGGGCGCCCGATCTGTCCTCGGGAATGGCGGGGCAGATGCTCCCGGAAGGTGCCCGCATCACGGTCGGGCCCGACGGCAGCGCAACGGTCGGTGGCGTGGTCCTGGATCCGGGCACCGTGGCTGTGGTGGTCAACGGGGTGATCGAGGTCGTCGAACTGCCGGCGGACATCGCTCCGTCGTCCACCACGACGACGACCGTCGCCGAAACGACGACCACAAGCACCGCCGAGCGCGACACGGCGACGACTGTTTCGCCGACGACGACCGTCGACGCAGCTGACGAGCGAACGAGCACCACCAACACGACGGTGGACGAGGAGACGACACCGACGACCGTCGCATCGGACCGGTCGACGACGTCAACGACGACCGAGGCGCCGACCACCACGACATCGACCACCACGACGACAGCGCCGTCGACCACGAGCGAGGCTCCAGCGACGACCGTGCCGGCGGAGGCAACGCCCCCAACGATCGAGCTCACCATCGTCGAAGGTCCGCTCGGCCGCACGTTCCTCGAGTGGACGGTCACCGGAGACACCTCGGAGATCGCCGGGTGGGTCGTGCGCCGCGGCCGCGGCGACGATTCCGTCCCGGCAGCCGTGATCCGCAGACCGGAGGCTCGCCGTCAGCGCGTCGAGGTTCCCGACCGCAACGTCGCCTGGACCGTCGTCGCCCGCAACGCCGACGGCGAGGTCATCGCTCGCAGCAACCTCGTTCGAACGAACTGACGAATCAGCCGAGGGCGTCGAGAACCGGGGCGAAGGCCTCCGGTTCGCGGATCACCCAATGTGTGATCCCGAGCCGCTCCCGCATGCGGCCGACCTTGTCGACGATCTGCTCGACCGAACCGGTCAGGACGAAGGGGCAGTCCGCCACGTCGGCCGGGTCGAACCGATAGCGGTCGGCAACCTCGGCGTCGGTCGGAGCGTCGTCTCCGACGACACACATCTGGACCAGCGCCGAGCGTTCGATCTCGCCATTCCGACTTCCGGCAGCGTCCTCGAGCCACTGCGCGCGGAGATCGAGATGGTCCACCCGGAACCCGGCCGGCTGCAAGGTGCCGTCCTCGGTGTGTTCGAGGCCGGTGAACTGGAAGATGTCGGCGAAGCGGCCGGCCAACTCGACGACCCGGCGACCGTGACCGCCGATGAGGAACGGGACATGTTCCTGCACCGGGGGCAGCAGCCCGTCCACGTCGACCACATGGTGGGTGCCAACCATCTGGCAGGCCCCTTCGTCGAGGAGCTCGCGGAGAACGAAGAGGCTCTCGCCGAAGCGGTCGACCCGCGGGCCCGGGTCCCGAAGTTCGAGGCCGATGGCGTCGTGTTCCGCCCGCGCGTATCCGGTGCCCAGGCCGAGTGTGAGCCGCCCGGCCGACAGTTGATCGACGGAGATGGCGGTGCGGGCCAGCAGGGCCGGATGGTGGAACTCGTTGTTGATGACGAGCGGGCCCACTCGCAACCGTGTCGTCGCTGCGGCAACCGTCATGAGTGGCATGAAGGGGTCGACGGACTGGCCGCCGAAGTGGTCCATGGTGAAGAACTCGTCGTAGCCGAGCTCTTCGATCCGGCGGGCGTGTTCGGCGAGCGCCGTCGGGTCGTCGAGCGGACCGCCCTGAATGCCGAATCGGATGGGTCGGTTCACGGCTCGGTCCTCCAGGGTCAGTCCCTTCGGGTCACCTTACGGCTTCGACGGTCGAGCTCCTGTTCGATCTCGCTCAGCTCGATGCCCTCGGCGGCGAGGCGGTTCATGACAAAGAACAGGACATCTGCTGCCTCGTGCACGATCTCGTCGCGGTCGGTCGCCTCGTTCAGCTCCGCAGCTTCCTCGGTGATCTTGGAGGCCAGAAGGCTTGGGTCTTCGAGCAGTCGTCGGGTGTAGCTGCCTTCCGGGGCGTCCACCTTGCGGTCGGCCAGCACGCGTTCGAGCTCGGCGATGCCGGCGAAGTCGCCGAAGCACGACGTCTGCTCGAGGTGGCAGAAGCCGCGGCCCTTCTGCTCGACCCGAAAGAGGAGCGTGTCGTCGTCGCAGTCGGAGTCGACCGACAGCAGTCGCTGGGTTGCGCCAGACGACAGTCCCTTCTGCCAGAGCTCGCCGCGGCTGCGCGACCAGTAGTGCACGTCGCCGGTTTCCAGCGTGGCGGTGAGGCTCTCCAGGTTGGAGTAGGCGAGTCCGAGGGTCTGACCGCGCTCGTTCGATACGACCGTCGGCCACAGGCCGTCGGCCCGATCTGACCGAAGGGTGGCGGCCACCGCGTCGGCGATCGTGAACTCGTTCTTGTACAGCGCCATGCCGACCTGGGCGTCGGCGCCCAGCGCATGGATCCGACCGATCTCCTCTGCCGACGAGATGCCTCCGGCGAAGGTGACACGACAGTCGCCGGCTGCGGCGAGGTAGCGGGTGAGAACCTCGGGGTCGGTGCCGGTCATCCGCCCTTCGCGCTCGACGAAGGTGAGGAGGAACCCGGAGCAGAGGTCTCGCAGCTCGGCGAGCTTGTCTTCCACGCGGGCGCCGGTGCCTTTCGTCCAGCCGTGGGTCACGACCTCGCCGTCGAACGAGTCGAGTGCAACCACCACTCGCTCCTTTGGGAGCTTGGACAGGACCTCGGGCGTGGCGGCCGTGCCGAGCACCACGCTGCTCGCGCCGGCGTCGAGCCATTCGATCGCCGCGTCCACACTGCGGATGCCTCCACCGACCCGACACGGCGCCAGCGGGAGCAGGTCCCGGATCACTTCGGCGTTGGAGCCGGTGCCGAGTGCAGCGTCGAGATCGACGATGGCGATTTCGCCGACCCGACCGAACTTCTCTGCCAACGGGCGAGGGTCGCCGGCGGACAGCGCATGCTCTTTGCCGCCAATCAGTTGTACGGCTTCGCCACCCATGAGGTCGATCGGAGGAATCAGCATGCACCCAGCATCGGAGGTCGAACGGTGCGCGCCAACCGGCACCGCCGAATTTCACGAAGGGATCCTGGCGGGCCGTAGGGTGCGCAGATGGAACGTTCGGACATGGATCTCGAGAGCTGGCTCATCTGGAGCGGTCGTCCGACCGAATCCGGCGAGCCGCTCAACACCCCGCCGGTGCTCGCCTCGAACTTTCGACTGCCGGGCGACCGGTACTACAACCGGACCGAAGGCACACCCACGCAGAACGCGTTCGAGTCGCTCATGGGCGGTCTCGAAGGCGGTCGGTCGCTGGCGTTCTCCTCTGGGATGGCGGCGGTCGCGTGTGTGTTCCACGCGCTGCCGGTTGGCTCCGTGCTGGCGATACCGGAAGACCCGTACCACGCCGTCAACGGGCTGGCCGTCGAAGGGGAAGAGCAGGGGCGTTGGACGGTGCGCCGCCTCGATCTGGCCGACACTGCGGCCTGGACGGCCGCGGCGATGGAGTGCGACCTGCTGTGGCTCGAGTCTCCGGCGAATCCGCTCATGACCGTCGCCGACCTTCCCGCCATCTGCTCCGCTCCTCGTCGAGACGGCTGTCTCGTCGCGGTGGACAGCACGTTTGCCACGCCCGTGGTGCAGCGCCCCCTTGAGTACGGCGCCGACATCGTCATGCAGTCCGCCACCAAGTTCATTGGCGGGCACAGCGATCTGCTCGCCGGCGTGCTCACGGTCACCGACGACGATCTCTTCGACGACCTCTACCACCGCCGGGTTCGCAACGGCGGAACGATCGGCGCCATGGAAGCCTTCCTCGCCACCCGTGGTGCGCGCACGCTCGGCCTGCGAATGGAACGCTCGATGGCCAATGCGATGGTGCTCGCCGAACGGCTCGAGGCACACCCGCAGATCGCAACGGTTCGGTACCCGGGCCTGGCTTCGCACGACACCCACGCTCACGCTGCGTCCTTCATGGACGGGTACGGCGCCATGATGAGCTTCGACGTGACCGGCTCCGGGGAACGAGCGAGCGCATTCGTCGAAACCGCTCGGCTCATCAACAACGCCACGAGCCTTGGCGGCATCGAATCGACGATGGAGCGGCGGGCGCTCATCCCCGGCCAGGAGACGATGCCGGCCACGCTCATCCGTTTCAGCGTCGGTTGTGAACACGTCGACGACATCTGGGCCGACCTCGACGCCGCGTTGGCGGCCACGGCGAATGTCGACTGACCCCGGCTGCGATTGGCTCGACCAGCTCGACATGCCTCCGGGCCCACCGCACCTGCGGATGGGTTTGCGAACATTGGCCCCCGATCAGTGGTTGCCCACCGATGCACACACGCCCGCCGAGCTCGCCCGGAAGGCGTCGTTGCTGGACCGGCATGACGACCTCGTGCTGCTCGACGACGGCTGGGATCACGCGGTGGAGGAACTGGTCGGTGTCATGGAGGTCGCCCTCGGGCACCGGATCGACCGGCGCGACGCAACGTCGGCGATCGAGCTGCTGGATGCCGCCGGCCGGGCCGTACCCGACGACCTGATCCTCATGGCTCGTGACGACGAGGCCTGGCGGCTGATCGGCGGATCCCTCGTCTTCCCGAACCAGTGGCGCCTCACCGAGAAGATGGGCGGCACCCTCGCCGAGATCCATCAGCCCGTCGACGGCTACGACACGATCCTCTCCGACAAGGTGGATCGGTTCTTCGACCGACTCGCCGTCAACCGCATCGTCTGGCGCCGCAACTGGTTCTTCCACGACTCGGACGAGTTCTTCCAGCCCGATCGGATGACACACGCAACCTTCGACGATCCTCACCGTGCGGCCACGCTCACCGTGCGGTCCGAATGGCAGACGCTTCGCCGTCTCGCGTTCAGCGGCGTGATCGTCTTCACCGTGAAGACGCAGGTCGCTCCGATGACCGAAGTGGCTGGTCGGCCAACGGTGGCAGCGGCGATGGCCCGCTTTCTCGAAGAGGGATCTGCGGTGTCCCATGCGAACAAGGACGCGCTCGGCCGGGTCGAACCGATCATCGAGTGGCTGCGCGAGCGCCGTCGCGACGGCGTGTGACTGACGGTGAGCGATTGTCACACGATCGCCATGGAAACCAGCGCGCTGGTGCCGAACAGCACACTGTCGGGTTGCAGCGTCGCGGGAGGCAGCAATGTACGGATTGGTGAATCGAGCGATCGAGGATCTTGTGATCAAGGCGCACGGATCGGAGCGATGGCAGGCCGTGCTCGATGCTGCGGACGTCGCAGTGGAGCGTTTCGAGGCGATGGAGCCCTACGACGACTCGATCACGTACAAACTGGTTGGTGCAGCGAGTGACGTGCTCGAGACGCCCGCAACGGATTTGCTTGAGGCATTCGGTCGGCACTGGATCCTGTATACGGGCGCCGAGGGCTGGGGTGCGATCCTGGAGGCTCAGGGTTCCTCAGTCGCGGATGTCGTCGGCAACCTCAATGCAATGCATGCTCGTGTTCGCGTGGCGATGCCGTCCATCGTCGTGCCCGAGTTCCGGGTGATCGAGGCGACCGACGCCGTACTCCGATTCGAGTATCACTCACACCGCGACGGGCTCGCGCCAATGGTCGTCGGACTGATGCGGGGATTGGCGGAGCGGTTCGGCGAGTCCTGGTCGGTGCACCACTCCGGTACTCGAGATCAGGATGGGTTCGATACATTCGAGCTGCAGCCGCTTCCCGTGACCAGCACCGCTTCGGCTTGATGGATGAGCTCCCCGACGGTGCCGCCGGAGCGCTGCTCCGCGACCTGTTTCGATTCCACCTGGAAATCGACCAGTCCGGCCGGGTTACGTCGACAGGCGCAGCGTTGAAAAAGATCGCTCCCGGGCTTGAAGGCGCGGCGCTGAGCGACATCGCGACCTCAGACACGATGCTCGTGCCGATCCGGCAGGATCCTTCTCTTGAGTGGTGCGACGTGCTCATGAGACTGCGGTTTCTCTCGAAGGACGTCGGTGTGCGTGGTGCCTTCGTTCCTTCGCCCTTCGATGGGCACCTGCTGTTTCTGGGATCGCTTGATCCGGAGGACTGCGACCGGCTTGACGAGCTGGGTTTGCAGTCGACCGACTTCTCCCCAACCGATCTCACGCTCGACTTCTCCATGTTGCGTTGGGCGCGCGATGCGCAGGTGCGCGAGACGAAGGGCGCCCTGGCGCGCCTCGAGGCGTCGATCGCTCGAGGTCGTCACCTCGAAGAACTCGTCGCAGTCGATGCGCTGACCGAGCTGCCGAACCGGGTTGCGTTCTCGTCCCGCTTGGAGGACCTCCTGGCGGAGCAGCCGATCGGACTCACCGTGGTGATGGTTGATGTCAACCGGTTCAAGCTGATCAATGATCGGTTCGGTCATAGCGTGGGCGATGAGGCCTTGCGCACAGTGTCTGACCATCTTCGGGTGAGCGTCGGGAGCTCGGGGGTCGCCGCCCGGCTCGGTGGCGACGAGTTCGCAATCGTCCTCTTCGAGTCAGCCGATGTCGACAAGATCGTCCGGTCGATCTCGGCGCTCGGTGAACGGGTGCTCACGATCGACGGCAACCGAATGAGCATCGCGCTGACGCTCGGCGTCGCTCCCCGAACCGACGAGGTTTCGGGATCGGTATTGCTCGGCCACGCCGACATTGCGATGTACGAGGCGCGATCGGCGCAGGTCGCCGTCGCCTGGTTCGATCCGGATGATCGTGTCCAACTCGACCTTCGCCGAAGCGTCGCCGATGCGCTGCCGAGCGCGCTTCGGGGCGCTGAGATCTCGCTGGCGTTCCAGCCCATCGTCGATCTCACGGATTCACGTATGCACGGTTTCGAGGTGCTGAGTCGCTGGAACCATCCGACGATGGGTGCGATCTCTCCCGAGCTCTTCATTGACGTGGCCGAACGCACCCGTCAGATCCAGGAGCTCGACGAGTACATGGTGGCACGGTCGATGGGATCTGCGTTCGACCTGGTGCTCGACGGCGAACTGCCACGGCTCAACGTCAACCTGTCGGCCATGTCGCTCACCCCGAGGATGGTCGACTATCTGGCCGGCTTGATCGCCGACTATGACTTCCCCGCCACGAAGTTGACGATCGAGGTGACGGAGACGGCGTCGGTTGCCGACCTCACCCACACGGCGCAGATTCTGCACGCAATGCACGAGATGGGAATCTCCGTCGCTCTCGATGACTTTGGCACGGGCTTTGCTTCACTCACCTATCTTCAAGCACTCCCGGTCGACGTCGTGAAGATCGACCGGTCGTTCGTCGCTGACATGGTCGGATCCGAGAAGTCGTTGCAACTCGTTCGCTCGGTCGTGCAAGTGGCGCGGGCGCTTGAACTGACGGTGACAGCGGAGGGCATCGAGACCGTCGAGCAACAGATGCTGCTGCGAAGCCTCGGAGTCGACAGAGCTCAGGGCTATTTGTTCGCCCGCCCCGTTGACCTGGCCGGCGCTCGCACGATGCTTGGACGAGTGTTGCCGCTGGGAACACCGAGGCCACCGGCGCCAGCGTCAGGGCGCGAGTCGGCAACTTCGTGCTGAACCTGTAGCGATTTCGCGAAATTCTGCATCCGAGGGTCGACCACTGTGCGTAGGGCAATCGAACACGCTCACCACAGGAGATCGAGATGTATCTGTCCAAGTACCTTCGGAAAGCCGTGGCTGGAATCGCCATGCTCTCCGTCCCGATCGCGGCCATGGCCGTGCCCGCCAGCGCCGACAACACCGGTCCGAC
>CALBVR010000231.1 GCA_937969565.1 uncultured Acidimicrobiales bacterium
GTCGGCGCCCGGCCGAAGCATCAGATGGTAGGTGTTGCCGAGGATCACCTGAGCGCCGAGCTGTTCCATGTCGAGCGAGGACAGGTGCTTGATGGCGCCGCGGGTGCCCACCGGCATGAAGCACGGGGTGGTGAACGTGCCGCGCGCCGTGGTGACGGTGCCGGCGCGGGCCAGGCCGTCCTGATGTTCCAGAGCGAAGGTGGTCTTCATGGTCAGGCGTGTCGATTCAGGAGCATGGCGTCGCCGAAGGAGAGGAAGCGGTAGCCGGTGGACAGGGCCTCAGCGTAGAGGGTGCGCCAGCGGGGGCCCACGAAGGCATCGATCATCACGAGCAGCGTGGACTTCGGCATGTGGAAGTTCGTCAGGAGCAGGTCCACCACCTGGAAATCGAACGGCTCCCGGATGAACAGGTCGGTCGCGCCGTCCGGACCGTGCACGGCCCACGATTCGAGGGCCCGGACCGAAGTGGTCCCCACCGCCACCACTCGTTTGGCGGCTTCGATCGCCGAAATCGTCGCCTCCGGTACGTGGTAGCGCTCGCGATGCATGTGGTGATCGTCGAGGTGGTCGGCGGTGACGGGCCGGAAGGTGTCGAGGCCGACCACGAGGTCGACCGTGGCGAGGGCGATGCCCGCCTGCTGCACCTGTTCGAGCAGCGGCCGGGTCAGGTGGAGTCCCGCGGTCGGAGCTGCGGCGCTGCCCGGTTGCCGGGCGTACACGGTCTGGTAGCGGGACGGATCATCGAGTGTTTCGGTGATGTAGGGCGGAAGCGGCATGCGCCCGATCCGGTCGAGGGCGGCGTCGAGTCCGGACGAGTGGAGTCGGGCCCGACGTCGCCCCTCCCCCAGATCCTCGTCGACGATGATTCGCAGGTCGTCCTCCCCGGGCACCACGAGCTCGGTACCGGGCGCAACCTTGCGGCTCGGCTTCACCAGGACTTCCCACACCGATTCCTCGGACGCGAGCGCTGTCGCCGCCGGCCCGTCGGGGTGCAGGAGGAGCACCTCGGTGCGTCCGCCGGTGGGACGGGTGGCGAAGATCCGTGCGGGAAGCACGCGGGTGTCGTTCACGACGAGGAGATCGCCGGGTTCCAACAGGTCCACGAGTTCGGAAACGTGCTGGTGCGTTGGCGGATCGGCGCCGTGGTCGACCAGCAGCCGGCTCGACGCCCGATCGGCCAGCGGCGTTTGGGCGATTCGCTCCGGGGGAAGCTCGTAGTCGAAGTTGCCGATCCTGGTCACCCAGAAACTCTACGGCTCGTCCTTCACGCACCGGCCGCCGATCGTTGGTCGATTCTCCATGCGAGGCGCTACGTTCCCTACGCATGGCCTTGACAAAGTGGCAGCCACCAGCGCTCCGACACGACGTCGCCGACGACGGTCGCGTGACGTGGCTCGAGTTGTTCTTCGACCTCATCTACGTCGCAGCGTTCATCCAGCTGGGCGATCGCCTCGCCGACGACATCTCCTGGCAGGGAATCGCAATCTTCGCTGGTTCCTTCACCCTTCTGTGGTGGACCTGGACCGGAACCACCGCGTTCACGAACCGTTTTGCGGTCGACGACATCGTGCACCGGCTCCTGGCCTTCCTGCAGATGTTCGCCGTCGGCAACCTCGCCATCATCGCCGCGACCACACCCGACCAGTGGCGCACGTGGCTGCCGATCGCGTACGTCGGTGCCCGCCTGCCGTTGCTGGCCATGTACTGGCGGGCACGCACCCGGCTCGATCCGGCGGGCCCGATTGCGAGCTTCTTCTTCCGTTCGTTTGCGCTCGGCGGTGCCGTGTGGGCCGCCTCGCTACTGTTCCCGGAGGACGTTCGTCCGTTCGTCTGGCTTCTGGGTCTGCTCGTCGAGTTCACCGCTCCGGCGCTGAGCGGCGACCGAGGGGTCGCTGCTCCCGCCCATCTCGAGCACTTCCAGGAGCGCTACGCCCTCTTCACGATCATCGTGTTGGGCGAGACGTTCGTGAAGACACTGAGCGAGATAGCGAAGAACGGGATCTCGCTCGAGTCCCAGGTCTTCGGGGGGCTCGGCTTCCTCATCCTGATCGCTATCTGGTGGACGTACTTCGACGATGTCGCCGGCGGGCACGTTCGCAGCGAAAGCGCCCTCGCCAAGACGCCGATCGGCAACGGACTCATCTGGACCTACACCCACCTGCCGTTGACCGGAGCGATCACGGCCTTCGGCGTGGCGGGCAAGAAGGTGGTCGGGGTCGAAGCCTTCGACGACGCCTTCAAGGCGAGTTACACCTGGCTGCTCGTCCTTGCCCTCGTCGTGATCCTCCTCTCCGTGGCCTCGCTCGACCTCGTCACCCGAAGCCCGCACTACTCGATCGAGGCGCCCGAGCGCGTCGGCCCCCGGCTCGTGGCCGCAGCCGTGTTGGTGCCCGTCGGATTCCTCGTTGCTGCAGGCACGGTCGAGGCAGTCGTCGGCATCGGTGTGATCGCCGCAGTTATGGCAGCCCAGATCGGGGTCGAGGTGCTCGCCGCCCACAAGTCCGAACACCGCATCGAGACCGAAGTGCGCGAGATCATCAGCTCCTCGACCGGCGAGTGCGGGCACCTGGCCGATGCAACCCGGCCCGGGCCCATCCCGGCCCTCGAGTGTGAAGGCTGCATCGAGGACGGCGTCGACTGGGTGCAGCTGCGCTGGTGTCTCGAGTGCGGACACGTCGGTTGTTGCGACGACACGCCGGGCCTGCATGCCCGCGCCCACTGGGAGGAAACCGGCCATGGGCTGATCGCCACCATCGAGCCCGGCGGAACGTGGGCCTATTGCTACCCCCACGACGTCAGCGACCCGACGTGGATGATCGACAACCCGTAGCGGTCAGTCGAACAGACCGGGTGGTGGCGCCTTGTCCGGGCTGGTCGTTGGCGGCGTCATGCCCAGGTGCGACCAGGCTGCGGCCGTGGCCATCCGCCCCTGTGGCGTGCGCATCAGCATGCCCTGCTGGATGAGATAGGGCTCGTAGACGTCCTCGACGGTCTCGGTGGGCTCGCTGACGCTGATTGACAGGGTCTTGAGCCCGACGGGGCCGCCGTCGAACATCTCGCAAAGCGCCACGAGCAGGGCTCGGGTGGCCTTGTCGAGACCCCGATGATCGACCCCGAAGAACTCGAGGCCATCAGCAGCGACGCCCTTGGTGATGTTGCCGTCCCGCTCGACCTCGGCGTAGTCACGCACCTGTCGGAGCAGACGGTTGGAGATTCGGGGCGTACCGCGGCTGCGAATGGCGATCTCCTTCGCGCCGGCGTCATCGATCTCCACGTCGAGAATCCCGGCGGCCCGCAACACGATCGACTGGAGCTCATCGGGTTCGTAGTAGTCGAGGCGCGCCGGGTAGTCGAACCGGTCACGCAGGGGCCCCGTGATGAGCCCGGTGCGCGTGGTGGCGCCGATCAGGGTGAACCGGGCGACGGGCAGCCGCATCGTTCGAGCAGCCGGGCCTTTGCCGAGGACAAGGTCCAACTGAAAGTCCTCCATCGCCGGGTAGAGCACCTCTTCGACCGGCCGAGCGAGGCGATGGATCTCGTCGATGAACAGGACGTCGCCATCTTCGAGCTTGGTGAGAATGGCCGCGAGATCGCCGCCCTTCTCCAGGGCCGGCCCAGAGGTGATGTGAATGGTCGCATCCATCTCGTTGGCGATGATGGTCGACAGGGTTGTCTTGCCGAGGCCGGGCGGGCCGGCGAAGAGCAGATGGCCCATCGCCTGCTGCCGGTTGCGGGCGGCCTGCAGCATGACCCGCAGGTGGCCCTTGAGCTGTTCCTGGCCAACGAAGTCGTCGAGCGACTGGGGTCGGAGCCCGACCTCGTCACGGGCCTCGACGTTGCGTTCCTCGTCGTCGCCGTCCGGGCTCAGCAGTTCCGTGCGGGACATCAGGCCCCTTCAGCCATGAGCCGCAGCGCGTCGCGCGTGAGCAACGCCGGGTCTCCCTCGGTCGGTAGCTGTGCCAGGACATGGCGCACCTCGTCGCCCGAATACCCAAGCGATTCGAGGGCCTGGCGGACCTCCATGTGGGCGGGAGCATCGATTGTTGCGGCGGGCCGCTCGATCGCCGCAAGGTCGACATCGGGGAGATCGAGTTTGCTCTTCAGCTCGACGAGGAGGCGCGTGGCCGTCTTCTTGCCAACGCCGGGCACGGCGCACAGGGCGTTCACGTCTTCGGATGCGAGAACCAGTTTGAGTTCGGCGGGACCGTGCACCGACAGGATGGCCATGCCGAGCGACGGCCCGACGCCGTGCGCGGAGATGAGCGCTTCGAACACGCGCCGCTCCTCGATCGTGGTGAAGCCGTAGAGCAGTTGTGCGTCCTCGCGCTGTTGATGATGGACGTGGAGGAACGATTCGCCACCAACGGGGCCGGCGGCCGACGAGGCCGCTGGAGAGACGGCAACCCGGTAGCCGAGGCCCTGGACCTCGACGATGAGTTCAGCGCCGTCCGGACTGCGGTCGATGAGTGTGCCCCGGAGCGAGCCGATCACTTTGGGGCCCCTGCACGAGTCGGTTCGGGGATCCCGACGATCGCCGTGTGGCACAGGGCGACGGCGATGGCGTCAGCGGCGTCCACCGGCTTCAGCGGCTGCTCGATTCCCAATTGGGCTCTGACCATGCGTTCGACCTGTTGTTTGTCGGCGCCGCCCCATCCGGTGACGGCGAGCTTGATTTCGTTGGGACTGTACTGGACGACCTCGCACCCGGCCGTGGCGGCTTCCGCCATGACGACGCCGGATGCGTGCCCGACGGACATGGCCGACTGCACGTTGACCTGGAAGAGCACCCGCTCGATCGCCACCACCTCCGGCTGGTACTCCTCGATCAGCGAGCGCACCTCGCGCTGGATCGTGGCGAGCCGGATTGGCAGGTCCGTGGTGTGATGGGTCGTGAGGACGCCAGCCGAGACGGCCTTCACCCGGTTGGGGCCCGTCCACTTCACGCAGCCGTAGCCGCAGCGGGTCAGGCCCGGGTCGATTCCCAGTACGAACATCTGTACGAGACTATCGGCCAGCTCCGACCGGTGGGGTGATGGAGCAAGACGCTAACCTGAGCGCTGCATGACCGATGTCGCCGCCTCCGCCACCGAAGCCGAATCCGCCGACGCCCCAGCGGAACGGCTCTTCAGCCGCTCGGTCGTCATCTCGGGCATCCGGTGCACGCTCACCTATGTGATCTTCCCGTTCGTTGCCCCACTCATCGGCATCGCCGCGTCCGTCGGTGCCGTCATCGGCGTCATCATCGGTGTCGTCGCAATCGTGTTCAACGTGATGAGCATCCGCCGCTTCTTCAAGGCCGACCACCCGTACAAGTGGTGGGCCAGCGCCATGAACGTGGCCGTCATCCTGCTGCTGGTGATCCTGTTCGTGATCGACTCGCAGACCCTGCTCGGCTGAACCGACCTCAGCCCCAGGCGTTCTGCGCCGATGGGAGCGGGTGTCTGTCAGTTCCGCGCTCGAGGTTCCCCATGGTCTGACCGCCCGGCGGGTTGCCTTCGACTGGAGTGGCGTCGAGGTCGATCGGTGGCACACACCTCACCCGGAGTTCGCTGCAGGTGCCAACGCCATCTCTTTGCTGATGCCACACGCCGAACCGTTCGTGATCGCCGCAGTGCGCTCGGCCACGTCCCAGTCGGATCGCGAGGCTCGGGAGTGGATTCGTCAGGAAGCGGCTCATGCGGCCGCCCATCGTGTGTTCAACAATCAGCTGACCAGCCGTTCGCGAGTGGCCCGGGCCCTCGACCGGATGGGTGCGTGGATGTTCCGCCGACTGGCCAACCGCAGCGAGGCCTTCGGGCTCGCGTTCGCCGCGGCGTTCGAACTGGTCGCTTTTGCGTCGGCCCGTTGGGCCGAGGCCGGACTGCAGAAGTACTTCCGCGGCGCGGACGAGACCGCAGCGACGCTCTTCTTGTGGCATCTCGCCGAAGAGGTCGAACACAAGGGCGTCGTGCATGAGCTGTTCGTTCGGAATGCCGAGGCGCGGCGCCGCTATCCCGTGGCCCTGCTTGCAGCATTCGTCGCACTGATCGGGTTCACGATCGTCGGCGGACTGAGCCTCTTCTGCAGCTCTCGCCACGTGTGGAACCCGGTTCGCTGGGTCCGACTCATCGGGTGGGGCCTGAGCCTGGCGTTCGTGCTCCTGCCGGTGCTGGCGATGTCGCTGTCCGAACAGTTCGATCCCGCCTCCCTGGTCGATCCACCGTGGATGGCCGCATGGCTGCGCGAGTACGACCCGGTCACGGAAACGATGCCGCTGTGGACGGCGGCCGGTGGGGCCGGCGACGGCCAAAACGCGAAACGCAGCGCACGGCGTCTTCCCAGCGTTTAGCGTGGGGCTCATCTCCCCAGGGAGCGGCCCAACCCGGGTTGGGCGTGCCGGAAAGAAAAGAGTCAGTCATGCCATCAGGCACCGTGAAATTCTTCAACAACGAGAAGGGCTACGGATTCATCTCCCGCGACGACGGCGACGATGTGTTCGTGCACTATTCGAACATCTCCGGCGACGGGTACCGCTCGCTGGAAGAAGGACAGGCCGTCGAATTCGAGATCGGTCCGGGCCGCAAGGGGCCCGAAGCGCTCGACGTCAAGCCCGTCTGATCCACCGGGGTCGTCGGTCCGGCGGCCCCACACCACACCGCGCTGACGGGCACGGTGTTTACATA
Organism: uncultured Acidimicrobiales bacterium; assembly: GCA_937969565.1. GTDB lineage: Bacteria > Actinomycetota > Acidimicrobiia > Acidimicrobiales > SHLQ01 > SHLQ01. Next base: position 6,663 of record CALBVR010000231.1, read on the forward strand.
CCCAACGGCAACAGGTGTCAAACTGGACCGATGGGTCGATATCGCTCCGTCGTCGTGTCGGTGGTGAGCGCGTGCGCGCTGCTGCTGAGCGATGGTGCGATGGCGGCGGCGCAGGACATTCCCCTGCTCGACGATCCGCTCAACTGTGCCCAGGCACAGGCCCCGTTTGATGGGCCGCAACCCGTCGCTGCGGACGACACGTCGACGGTGCAGCTGTCCACCGAGTGTTTCCTCGTGGTCGGTCTGGAGCTGACGGGCGGCGAGCCGGTTGGACTCACCTACCTCAGCGGCCAGTTCGACTCGTTGAACATTGCCTTCTACCTCCCGGGTGCCGCTCCCGGCGCGTCATTCCACGATCCGTCCAACGCCGTCCTGGGCGAGCCAACCACGCGTGGCGTTGTTCCCGGTACCGGTGCTGTGTCGGTGATCGTGGCCATCCAGGGCGTGGGCGGTCCGAGCCTCGGAACCGCTGCCGTGCGCATCGACACGGGCGTTCCCGCAGTCGCCACCACAACGACCACGACCACCACCACGACCGAGGCGCCGGAAACGACCACGACCGAAGCACCCGCCACCACGACCACGGAGGCGTCTGAGGCCGCCTCCCCCACGACGACCACCACCAGTACGGTCGCGGCACCGACGAGCGACGAGCCGACGACCACGACGGCGGTCGCGGCCGAGACGGAATCGACGATCGCCCCATCCGACCCGGACGGTGACGAGCCGGACCCGGCCACACCGATCGACGATGGTCTGCCGCTCTGGCTGGTGGCGCTCACGCTCGTGGCCGCCGTCGGGGCAATCGCGTGGCTGTTGCAGCGACTGCGCTCGGCCCGCCGGCCAAAGGTCGCCGCTCCATGGGAACGCCCCGTGATTTCGTGGACGCTGCAACACAGCCCGCCGACTGGCTCGTGCTCGTCCAACGCCAAGGCCATCGTGCACCCCGACGATGACGGCTCGTTGGACACCTATCGGGTCACCGAACTCTTCGCCGTACCCACGACCGGCAAGCGGACCCGCACCGTGATCGGCGATCCACTGCTTGCCCAACTCGAAACGTTGTACGCAGGCCGGGGCACCGGTGAGGAGCTTCGAAGCGCCGTCGACGCCTTTGTCAACACGCTCACCAGCCAGCTCGAGGGCAAGCGAGTGGAGCCGGGCGCTGCCCTGCTGGTTGAGCTTCGTCAGGAGAACGCAGCGTTGGTGGGCGACACGTACGCGTGCACCGGCGGACGCTGGACGCGCTACGAGCGATGGCAGGAGATCCCTGAGGTCGACAACCCGGCCCAACACGACATCGTGCAGGTGGCCGTGCTCGGTCCGCCGGGAGCGGGCGATGCGTCCTCCTGGGAGGATCGTCATGACGCGCTCACCGAGTCGTTCACGTCGCTCATCGCCGACCGACGCGCTCCCGCCGGTCTCTGGGTGTTCGACTGAACCTCAGTCTTCGACCAACAGTCGATCGAACTCCGCGTTCAGGCCGCTGGCTGCGGTCGGACGAACCTCGAAACCGACGCTGACCGGAACAACCTCGAGTGTCCTCGTGGTGACCCTCCGGCCGTTCAGCTCGAACGCCCATGACGGAGTCCCGACATCGACAGCCAGGTCAACTTCGTCGCCGACGTTGAATGAGCCTCCGGCGAGTTCTGTGCGTTCTGCGCCGAGGCCGGCCACCAACGACCAACGATTGCCGTTCCCGTCCACGAGGAAGGAGATCGATCGGCCGCCGTCCGCAAGGAAGATCAGGCCGTAGGCCCCGTCGGCGTCAGCGGTCGGGACGCTCGCCGCCGTCGTACTCACCCGGACGGGTGCGGCGAGCAGGTCTGCATCGATGGGTGCCAGCTCCACCGCTCGACGCTCGGGGTCGCGAGCATCGATGCGATACCAGCCGTCCACGTACCCCGAGACGACGGCGTCGGACGTGGTTTCCGCCCAGCCACTGCCGGAGTCGTCGAACCCATCGTCGTAGCGCGTACCGGGTGCGAGCTGCTCGCCGATGTCCGGGGCCTGCTCCGCAGTGACCGTCGGTGCGGCCGACTCGGCCGGCTCGGCTGCAGCCGTGTCGGTGGTCGTGGGCGCAGCCGACGCAACAGTGGTCGTCGAGGTCGTGTCGCTGGCTTCGGTCGAGTCGTCGTCGCCGGAGCTGAGCAGCCATACGGCGACCGCGCCGAGGAGCGCGAGCAGCAGAACCACTCCGATCCACGGCGGTCTCGACCGGGACGGCGTCGTCGGAACGAATGCTGCGCCCGCTTCAGGTGCCGGGATCTGTGCCGTTGGGGTTGCTGGCGTCGCCGGTGTGGCCGGAGTCGCCAGCACCTCCGGCGTCGGCGTCGGTGGAACGGCATCGACCGCAGGAGTCGAGGTAGCCGGTGGCGGAGTCGACGTGGCGGGCGGAGGTGACACGGCGGGAGCAGGCGCGGGCTCGCTGACGGCCAACCCAGGTGGTGGGGTGGCCTGCGGCGGGGCGTCACCGGCGCGACGCACGGTGTCGGTCGAGTAACCGCTGCTGTCCGAGCTCTGCCCCGTCTGGGCGGCGGTCATGATGTCAGTGGATGCGTGCAGACGGAACCGGGCGTCCCCGAGCCAGCCGGGCCCCCACCCACGGACGCCGCCGCGGGCCA
>CALBVR010000232.1 GCA_937969565.1 uncultured Acidimicrobiales bacterium
ACGAACGTCGGCGACAGCTGTCGCGACGTCCACGTTGGTGTTCTGGGATTCGCTCACTTGACCTCCGGACACGGGCAGACACGGCGGAATCGTGTCGGCCACGCGTAGCCATTCGGTCAGCGGTGTCGAGGTCTTGAGTCAGCAAGGGCAGGGGGTGCCATCTGACCCAGTCCATTGCCGTGGACTCCCCCGCAAGGACGGGAAAACCGCCCGGAAGCCTCAGCCGCCGAACATGGCCATCCAGTGCTCAGGCGTCTTTGGTGCAAACACGTAGTTGTGCTGGCGGGTGTCGCCATCGCGCTGCAGGAGGTCATTCTCTCCTTCTTCGGCTTCTTTGCCATCCGTGGGGCTCGCGGTTACAGAACCGGCGACTGGGTGCGCATCGGTGACTACTACGGCGAGGTCGTCGACATCGGGGACGAAGTTGGCGAGCCGGGCCTCGATGATTCGACGCCGCTGGTTGGAGAGGTCGATCGTGTCTTCTGTGCGTTCGCCATCGGCGCCGGTGATCCGCTCGGCGTTCTCGTGGGCAACGCCGCGATCGTGGGCGGCGGCGCCGGCGATTGCGTCCAACGATCGGAGGACCGGCCGGTTTCGGACGAGCACCGACCGGTTGGAAACGGCGCGGTCCATCTCGGCGAGCCATCCGTCGCGGGTGGCCAATGCGTCGTTGTAGACCGCGGCCTGTGCGGCGCCATATGCGGGTGCGAGATCGAAACTCGACAAGCCCCAGATCACGGTGGTCGGCTGGAGTCGGGGAACGACCTCGTCCAGCAGCCAGGGCATCATCACTTCAGGAGTGCCACCCGCGAGGCCGGCGTTCCATGCCGTCTGATCGGTCGCGTCGGTGAAGACGGAGGGGATGAAGGCCTGCTGGGCCATGGAGGTTCCGGCGAATACCACATCGACCGACGTTCTCGACTCGATCTGTTCGATCTTGTGCTGTGCAACGGCGTCGTACCAACGGATGGCGTCGGTCGTCTGCGCCATGACGACCCGGGCGGCGATCTCGGCGAGCACGACCACAAGCAGCACGCCGGCGGCGGCGAGTGAGAGCTGGGATCGGCGGGACGGAGAACTCATGGGTCAGAAACGACCGAAGCCTAGTCGGCCGGTTCGGGCGCATGGATCAGCGCCAAGCTTGCTTCAGGCGAGGCTGTTGGCGAGTGCCACGAGCGCCGCGTCGGCGCCGTTCTCGATCGGTTCGCCGTGGCCGACCAGCAACGTGTTGAAGCTCAGCTGCGCCAACTCACGGATGGTGTCCCGCGATTGGGCGACGTCGGTGAAGAAGCGTTCAGGGCCTTCGACGACCTCGTCGCCGTCGATGAAGATGGCGTCGCCCGCCACCAACAGACCGGCGGCGTGGTCGATGACGGCCATGTGTCCGTCGGTGTGGCCGGGAGTCGCCAGTGCTTCGAAGCCGAAGATGTCCTCTCCGCCGGTGAGCCCCGTGATGGTGTCGTAGTCGATGCCGGAAAGGTCGGCCTCGCCGGCGTAGACGGTGGCATTGACTGCCTGTTCCATGACGGCGCCGGTGGAACCGGCGTGGTCGCCGTGGCGGTGGGTGAGCACCAGATGGTCGACGTCGTTGTAGGTCAGCCCGAGTGAGACGAGCGTTCGGCCGATGGCATCCGCGGAACCTTCCGTACCCGTGTCGACGATGGCGGCTTTGTTGCCGCGGGCGAGGACATAGGCGGAGACGAATCCGAGGTTCGTTCGTCCCCAGCGAAGGTCGTCGCCGGCGACGCCGGTCGTGGTCTCCGGGATCGACTCGTCGGATGCTTCCGTCGTGGCGGTTGAAGCGGTCGTGGTCGTTTCGGCCAAAGTCGTCGTGGTCGTGGCGCCAGTCGTGGTGCTGCCATCGGATCCACACGCCGCCAGCAGGGCGGGGGAGAAGACGGCCATGGCGAGTGAGCCGCGGCCGAACTGGCCGAGGAAGGCGCGCCGGGTCGGCGGAGGGGCGGAGCTCCCACGGGGATGATCGTGGTGATGATGGTCGATCGGACGTCCGTCGTCAGCGTGGTTTCCGCACATGGTGCGACGCTAACAATGCTGCGGCTCGGGGTGCTCGCGGCTCGCCATCGTTGTTCGGATGTTCACCGGCTGTCGCCCAAAACGAGAAGCACCGCCCTCGCGACCAGTGCGAGGGCGGTGGAGTTCGGAGGGAATCAACCTCGGCGAGTTGCCTCGCGAAGGAACTTCTCGCTTGCTCCGGAGAGCTGGAAGCCGGGGCCAAGCGCTACCCGCAGCGACTGGCCGGTGGTCGGGACGTGGGGGATGTGGTGTGGTGCCTGGGGGGTGTTCATGGGTTCAGTATCGGCCTCGAACCTATGATGACAGATACGGCTGAAATGATAGTTTCCATCGAATCTCGTCATAGTCTGGGATCATGCAATTGGACGTGGAATCGCTGCGAATCTTCGCGGCCGTGCTCGACGAAGGCGGAATGACGGCGGCCGCCGAGGCGCTCGGATTGAGCCAGTCCGCCGTCAGCTGGCGGATCAAGCGTCTGGAAGAACGTGTTGGCCGGGACCTCATCGTGCGGGACGGCCGCACGCTCACCCCATCGCGCGATGGCCGTGAACTGCTCGCGTACGCCCGCACGATGATCGACACCCACGACGAAGCCGTTGCCCGCCTGAGCAGCACGGTCCTCGAGGGAACCGTTCGTCTCGGGTCGACCGAGGAGGCGAGCGCGAAGTGCACCGGCGACGTGTGCGGTCGGTTCAACCGCATCCACCCGAATGCCATCCTCGACTTCCACGTGGACCGGTCCAGCCGCCTCGCCTCGATGGTCTCCTCGAACGAGCTCGACGTCGCCGTGATCCAGCTCGAGCTGCATGAGGTGAAGCCCCGAGACACGCTGCTCTGGTACGACCGGTTGGTGTGGGTCTCGTCTCCCGTGTGGACCTACCCCGCCGGCGAGGTGCCGCTCATCACCTTCGGCGACGACGGCTTCTATCGGCCGCTGGCCGAAGCGGCGCTTCGGGACGCCGGCATCCCCTACCGCATCGCGTTCTCCGGACCGAGCACCGCAAGCGTCCTGTCCGCCGTCGAGGCCGGCATCGGTGTGGCTTTGCTGTCCAGCCGCTCGGTGAACGACGCGGTCACGGAATGGCCGCGGGCTCAAGAGCTCGTCGAGCCCGAGCGGGTCGTCAATGTTGCCCGGGTCGCCCGCGGGGCAACCTCCGAGGTGGCGCACGAATTGCTTCGGGACATCCGCGATGAACTCGGTGAGATTCCCGCCAACGCCGAACCGATCCGGGCCTGAGCGTCCACGATCGCTACCGTCACACCATGACCGTGCGACGGCTGAGCCTCCTGCATCTCGCCGCCACCCTGGCGATGGTCGGGGTGATGACCACGGTCCAGTTGGTCGTGTATCCCCAGTACGACCAGGTCGCGGTCGCCGACTTCTCGGACTACGTGCGGAACCACGGCCAGCGCATCGGCTGGCCGCTCGGTCTCTTCGCTCCGGCGGAGGTGGTGCTTGCCCTGCTGCTCTGGCTGCGCCTGCCTGCCGGGTCGGCCAAGACGGTCGC
>CALBVR010000233.1 GCA_937969565.1 uncultured Acidimicrobiales bacterium
GCGTTCGCCTCGACGAAGTCGTACACCTCCTGGCTGACGATTCCCGATTCGTAACCGACCTTGATCGACTCGGAGAACCACGGGATGTTCTGGTTCCGGACTTCCTTGTCGATGTACTCGGCCAGCTGGCGAGCAGCGAGCTTCGAGTAGTTCGGCTCTTCGACGATGAAGCCGGCTGCCGTGCGGATCGACAGTTCGTCGAGTTCGCGGGTCGTTGCACCGTCGGCGAGTGCCGAGATGGTGCGGGTGGCGACGCGCATGGCGTCGACGTTCATCAGACCTTCTGCGCAGCGTGCGATCGCGTTGACGATCTTGTTCAGATCGACCGGCTCGAGTGAGCCGTTGCGCTTTCGCACTCGCATACCCGTGGGTACAGCTGCCTCCGCTGCAGAGTTGTCTGTTGCAGCGAGGAGTGTCGCCCCGCGGTCTTCTGTCATCGTCATGTTTGCGCCACCTGCGTGCCTGTGCCAGCCAATGTGAAATTGGGTCCGTCCCAACCCTCTTGCGACGAGTGCCCGTAGCGCCGTGATGGCCGCTACCCCTTCGGTTCGTCCTGGGATGGAAAGACGAGGTTACAAGCTTGTAATTACAGGCTTCAAGCTTTGCGCTGATCCCATTTTGGCTGAACGCCCTTCGCGTTTGGTCGCGCGCCGGGTCGCGCCAATGAACTCAGTACCGCCGAGGTGATTTGCTCACGGAGGGTGAGTATTACGATTTGATGACGGCCCGTGATGTGGTGTTCGTCACACTGAAACACAACGCACCGCGGTCGACTGTGGAAACTCCAGCAACACGAGCCACAAGTTCCCCACAAGCCACATTGGTCCCACGGGGAACTTACGAAGACTTCACAAACTCCATCACAGAGCGTGCGGCCCTCCGGCCGGACTGCAACGCACCATTGATCGAGGGATTCTGACGATGATCCCCCGCCACGAAGACTTCAGACTCCAGCTTCGCCTTGGCCGGCAGCGCCTCGCCCGGAAGCTGACGGGGCTGGGCCCGCTCGATGACATCGGTGCGGATGGTCTCCCACTCCGAAACGGCCCCACCGAACCACTCCGTGAGCTGCGAGCGAACCGCGGCCTCATCGCCATCGACTGCTGCAGCGCCCGGAGCCGACACCCCGATCAGGTGGCGGCCGGCCGGCGCATAGTGCGGCGACACGCTCGACATCACCGCAACGTTGTTCACCGGCCCGCTGCCGGTCCCGTTCAGCAACAGGAGCGGCTCGGCGTACGGCGGCGCCTCGCTCGAGAACCACCGGGTGGTGACCGAGTTCCAACCAAGATCCGGTGTGTCGACCAGTTCGGCCGCCGCCGACATGTCCGTCGCCACGATGACGGCATCGAGCTCCACCCGTTCACCGTCCAGCCCCACATGGGTGGGCCCGACCTCGCGAACCGGGGTGTCCAGGCGGATGCTTCCGTCGGGCAACCGCAGCGCCAGCTGCTTGCCCAACTCGCCCATCCCCCGGGACGGCACCGCCCCATACCCCTCGGCCAGCATGCGGAACACGAACTCGGTGAACCGGCTGGTCACCTCGAGCTTCGGGTCCAGCGTGATTCCAGCGAAGAGCGGACGAAGGAACGTGTCAACGAACTCATCGGAGAACTTGAGGTCGGAGAAGCGGGCCGACGTCGTGCACTCCCCCTTCGACCACAGCTCATCGACCGACCCCCGCATGAGGGTCCGGCGCCAGTTGAGCAGCCGGGCCTTGTCGACCGGCGTGCCGATCGGTGCCTTCACCGTCTCCATCAGATCGCCGGGACGGCGAAGCGGGTCGCCGACCAGCACGCGTTCTCCATTGAGCTGAACGAGTGAACCCGCCTGGAACCGACGCAGGTCGAGTGCGGCCATGTCGAGCACGCGCTGGGCCACCGGGTACGCCGTGAGAAGAATCTGGAAGCCGCGGTCGAGCAGATAGCCATCGACAACATCGGTACGCACCCGTCCGCCGACACCGTTCGACGCCTCGAACACGACCACATCGTGGTCCCGATCCGTCAACGTGACTGCAGCGGCCAGGCCAGCAAGTCCTGCTCCAACAATTCCGACCGTGGCCATGTCACTCGCCTCCGCGTAGATGGTGGGAAAGACCGAGGTACGCCGCTTCGTAGCTGGCGATGCCGAACCCGGCCACCGTGCCGATGCAGACCGGCGCCACGAACGAATGGTGCCGGAAGTCCTCGCGTGCCGCCGGATTCGAGAGATGCACCTCGACCACCGGACACGGGATCGCTGCGATCGCGTCCCGAATCGCCACCGACGTATGGGTGTAGGCGGCCGGATTGCACAGAACGCCGTCGGCCCAGCCGGCCGCGTCCTGCAGCGCATCCACCAGTGCACCTTCAGAGTTCGACTGCACCGCCGTCACCTCATCGCCGTGTGCGGCGGCGACGTGCTGCACGCGGGCCTCGATGTCGGCCAACGTTGCCGCCCCATAGATCTCTGGTTCACGGCTCCCCAACAGATTCAGGTTGGGGCCGTTGAGGAGCAGAATACGCACCCGCCGATGCTACCGCTGTGCCATCGGCGGACGGGGACTCTGGGTCGTTCGAACCATGGCAGGGGGCCAAAGGGCTCAATGCGACGGCGGATCGTGCCGATGGATCGGGGTGAGGCGGGACAAGAACTCACTTCTTCGAGAGCGTTTCGAACTCGGGAGCACCGAAGCTCTCGTCTTTTCGTATGTCCTGATCCTCGCCGCGCAACTTCTGCTCTGGGGCCATGTACCTCGGACCAACTTCTTCGTGTGGGCCGGCGCGCTGGCGCTCACCTCACCGCTGCCAAAGATCGTCCAGTCCCTCGA
>CALBVR010000234.1 GCA_937969565.1 uncultured Acidimicrobiales bacterium
CGCGGACTGCCACTTGCGATGCGGGCCGGCGGATCGGCTGAGCGCATCCGGACTTGCGGCGCGTTGGGCTCCGGCCGTGAGCCGCTTCATCGTTCGGATGGGCGTGTTGGCGATGTTCCACGCCACCCGAGCCGATTCGAGCGGGTCGAATACGAGGTCGCCGACCGCGTCGAGGAGCAGCGCGCCGTTGCCGGGAAGCGGTCGTGGCATCCGCTGGCCGATGGTCGAGTGCACTTCGATGTCGTCGGCGAGAAGCCCGAGGATGTCGGCACCGGACACGCCGTCGATCACCGTGTAGTGCACCTTGGACACGAGCGCCCACTGTCGCTTTGGGAGGCCGGAAACGATCCAGAGCTCCCACAGCGGCTTGCCCCGATCGAGCCGTTGCGACAGGCAGCGGCTGACGAAGGCGTTGAACGGATCTCTCCCGCGGCGCTTGGGAAGCGCCGTGGCGCGGACGTGGAAGTCGATGCTGAAGTTCGGGTCATCGACCCACACCGGACGTTCGATCCCGAGCGGGACGTTCATGAGGCGCTGGCGGTAACGAGGCACCAGCCGGATGCGATCTTCGATGCGATCCTGCAGATCGTCGAAGCTGGGCTGTGGACCGTCGAAGATGCCGATGGTGAGTCCGTGCGCGGCGGAGACGTCGTCCTCGAGTTCGAGGATGGCGGCGTCCTTGGGGGTCATCCGTTCCATCACGCCGCCTTCGTCTGGGTCATGTGCTGGATCGATCGTTCGAATCTGCGGGCTGCTCGGCGGCGGCCTGGCGGAGGATGTCCAGTTCGGCGCCGAGACGGGACTCGGTCATCGCGCTGCGAGCGGCGCTGGAGGTCTGGAGCACGACGTTCACGATGCGGGTCGGGTCCATCATCGTCGGGCCCATGGCGCGTGCTTCTTCGATGGTGGGTTCGAGGAGCAGCACCGGGTAGCCCCAATCGCGCAGTTGGGCGACCTCACGTTCGATCTGCTTCTTCCAGAAGACGCGGAGGGCGCCGTTCAGGGTCATCCAGCCGGTGGAGTACGAGTCGACCGACATTGGGGCGACGATCACGATGAGGTCGAGGTCTCGGCCTTCGAGCAGATCGGCGTTGGTGGGGGAGTGGGTGCCGCCGTCCACGTAGCGGAAGCCGTCGATCGTGACCGGACGAAAGTAGCCGGGGATTGCCGAGCTGGCTTCGACGGCGGTGCCGAGGGCGACGTCGGAACGGTCGAGTCCGAAGGTGACGCGTTCGCTGTCGTGGAGTCGGACGGTGGTGACCCAGAGGTCTCGGTCCGGCCAGGTTTCGCCGTGGAGTTCGATCATGCGATCGCCGATGGTGTCGGTGCGTACGTTTCCGTTCGGGAGTGCGCCGGAGACCACTCGACTCGGGCGGAGGAACGGGCCGCGCATGAGTTCGCGGGTGACCATCGGGACCGAGGTCGGAAGGAAGCGGAAGGTGCGGTCGGCCTCGCGGCCGGACAGTTCGCGCATCCGGGCCATGCTCCGCGGGTTGGCGGGCATGGTCATGATGTCGTCGAGCGATTCGCCGATCGGGCGACCGCCCCGTAGGAGCCCGCCGACGTTGGCGCCGGCTGAGGTGCCGACGATGACGTCGGCTTCGCGGGGGTCCCAGCCGGTGATCTGCTGCAGGACGCTGAGGGTGGTGGTCATGTACGCAAAGCCGGCGATTCCGCCGCCTCCGAGTACGAGACCGACGTTTGTCTTCATGCGTCGGCTCCGCTGTCGGTGAAGCCTCGGTAGATCTCGAGCATGGCCGTCTTCTGGGCCTCCGACAGGGCGTCGTCGTTCTTGATCGCGGTGATGGTGTCACCGGTGTCGGACGCCGTCTCTTTCCATCCCGCCTGAGTCATCAGTGTTTCAATCGGCACGTTGAGCGCATTGCCGAGGGAACGCAAAACCCGTACGGAGGGCTCGTGCAATCCACGCTCGAGCTGACTCACGTACGGGTCGGACAGTTCTGCGAGTTTGGCGAGCTCTCGTTGCGAGAGTTGCGCCAGACGTCGTTGTGAGCGAATGAACGCGCCCAACCCCTTGAGGTGGGTGCGTTCTTCACTCATGGGGGACTCCTCTGGTCGATCGATGCTTGTCGGGAACCACCCGCCGTGGTGGTACGAGCCAGCCTCGTAGTTCCCGCGAAGCATACGGCCGAGTGCCGGTTCGGTTCACGTTGGGACAAAAATGGAACTGCGCCCCTGGGGGAGGGGCGCAGTTCCCGGCGACCGGGGGGAGTCGCCGAAGGTGTTACTTCTTGGCGGCCGTCTTCTTGGTGGCCTTCTTGGCCGGAGCCTTCTTGGCGACGGGCTTCTCCGCGACCTCGGTGACGGCTTCGGCGGTGTCGCCGAAGCGCTCGACGACCTTCTCGGTCATGGAGCGGTTGAACTCGATGCCGGAGTCGATGAGATCGAAGGTGGAGTTGACGGCGTCGATCGGCTCAGGGAGGCGGTCGACGAGGGGGAGCTTGTTGAGGTCGAGCGTCGGCAGACGGTCGGCGTAGGGGAGTTCGACCTTGTCGAGACGGTCGAGGAGGGGAAGGTCACGCTTCTGGACGCGGGTCACGAGGTCGGTCGTGGCGGTGCGGGCACGCTTGTTGGCGTCTTCAGCGGTGTCGAAGAGGCGGTCGGTGGCTTCGGTGATCTGGTCGATGACTGGCATGTGGGGGTTCCTTTGTGTGAGCCCCATCCGAATCTGCTTGGGGCGAACGTTGTACTGCGTACTTTACTACGCAATGCGAAGTACGCAACCCCTTTTGCGTACTTTACTTAGCGACCTTCGTCACATTCGACGACGACCAGGGCGCATCAATCGGCCGAGAGGTTCTCCTCGCGGCGGATGCAGTGGTGCTCGAGTGAGTCGCCATGGAGTCGCATGCCGAAGCTGCCGCGGCCCATCGAGAGCTTGTGCGTGAGTGCGTGGATCGGACCGAAGTGCCGATGGGTGTGTTCGTGCGTCGGCGCTGTTTCCCCGATCGCTGCGCGCAGCAGCGACATGCTCGAAAGGCCGAGCAACGCTCCCACGGCGGCGACGGCCGCACCGGTGAGGAAGCTCGCCGGCCCCTCGCCAAGCGCGTAGAGCGAGCCCGCGGCGATCGGTGCGATGGTCGACGCGATCGCGGTGACGCTGGTGTTGATGCCCTGCGCCGTGCCCTCCTCGCGCTCGTCAGCGGCGCGGGTCAGAACCGATTGCAGCGTGGGCAGGATCAGGGCGAAGCCGACGTTGAGCAGGAACGACACTGCCAGGAAGGTCGGAACGGAGCGGGGAAGACTCAGGAGTGCGAGCGCCACGGGGGACACGCACAGGCCGAACACGAGCGTGCCGACGTCGCCGAGCCTCGCCTCGAAGAAACGCAGCGTCACCATCTCGTTGAAGATGAGGAAGCCGCCGGTGGCGAGGAACATGAGTCCGGTTGAGGATGCGCTCAGCCCGAGTCCGTCGACGTACCAGAGGACGGCGACCGTGCTGAAGAGCGACAGCATCACGTTGACGAGAAACCCGATCGAGAAGAGCCGCAGGAGAACCGGAGCGCCGGTGAGCGTACGGGCCTTGCCGACGAGGTTCAGCTGGTGGAACGGATTGGTGTCGAAGCTTGGTGCCCGGTTCTCGTCCGTCAACGATTCCGGAATGGTGAACAAGAGCGCCATGGTCAGCGCAGAGATCGCGGCAGCGACGATCGCCGTGCCCAGGAAACCGATCGAGGAGGCGCCCGAGTAGGAACCGAGGCTCGGCCCCACGAGGAGCGCCATGCCTGCGATCGCCCCTTGCAAGGAGAACACCCGCGTCCGTTGGTCGCCCTCGACCACGTCGGCCAGATACGCGGCAGCGACCGACTGGTTGCCACCGGTCAACCCGTCGACAACTCTCGACGCGGCGATCACCGCAAGCGCCAGACCGGCACCATCGATGAAGTAGGCGGCGCCGAAGAGGACCCAGGAGAGCAGTGTGCCGAACTGGCTGATGAGCAGAACCGGTCGTCGGCCCCGGTAGTCGGCATAGCCGCCGAGTATGGGCGCTGCGAAGAACTGGGCGGCCGGGTACGCGGCGATCAGCAGTGAGTAGACCACATCGCTGTATCCGAGATCCCGAACCACGAACGGGAGAACGGGAATCAGGAGCATGCCCCCCATTGCGTTGACGAACGTCAGCAGGAGGATGGGGCGTACGGCGGATGGCATTGGCCGATCGTTGCCGGTTGCCGGCTCGGTGGCAACCCCGATCAGTGCGCAGCTGTGCTGAGCACCTGCAGCTTCTGCTTGGCGAGGTCCCGGCCGAGGAATCCGAGACCGCAGTCAGGTGCGGCGGCGAAGCGGTCGGCTGGAAGGTGCGGCAGGATCGCCTCGATGCGATCCCGAACGTCGCCGACGTCCTCCACCCGGCTCGACGCAATGCGGACCAGTCCGACGATGAGCGTCGACCGCTCGAACGCAGCGAACAGCTCGGGCGGGTTGTGGCGGTGCGCGTCCTCGATTGAGATCTCGTCGACGACGCCGTCCACCGACGCGGCGAGCTGAAGGTACGAGCCGGAGTCGGCCTTGGGGTAGTCGGTGTCGTCGAGGAAGCGGGGGTAGCCGCAGCACATGTGCATCGCCCGGGTGACGTCGTCGGGCACGCCGTCGAAGCAGGCACGGAGCGCATCGATCCCGTAGGCGAGCGCCTGCTCCGGCTTGCGGGCGAAGATCGGCTCGTCGATCTGGATGTGGCGGCACCCGGCTGCGACCAGCGCGTGCACCTCGGCGTTGAGCGCAGCGGCGAGGTCGGCGGCGAGCGCCTCGGGGTCGCGGTAGTGGCAGTCTGCCGTGGTGTCGGTGATCGTCATGGGGCCGGGCAGCGTCATCTTCACGGGATGATCACCGGCGGCTGCCTGGGCGACCTGCCAATCCCGGACGAGCGGGTGCTCGCCCGTCGACCGGACGGGGCCGCGGATCGATGGCAGGTCCGAGGTGTACGCGCCGTTGCGCAGCACCCGCTGCGTGAGGTTCTCGAAATCGAAGCCCTCGAAGTGGCGACACTGGTAGTGCACGTAGTTCTCTCGCCGCACCTCGCCGTCGGTGACGACGTCGATCCCGGAGTCGATCTGGTCGACGATCACTTCTGCGGTTGCGTCGTCGAGGATCGCCTGCGTCTCCTCGCTCTGCGCCGCGGCCCAGCCGTGCATCACCTTGGCGGTGTAGTCCTCGTCGTCGTGGCCGGTCTGGAACCAGTCGGTCACCGGGACACGGGCGGGCTTGGGGAAGGCGCCGATGCAGGTGGTGGTAAGCATGGGCACGGTCTAGCAAAGCGCGCGAGCGGCGTGCGCTGTCGGAGTCAGGCGGGGGAGAGGATCACCACTGCGGTCTCGGTCGGCCGTCGGGCGGCGAAGCCGTCCAGGCCCTTGTCGATCTCCTGCCAGCGCTTCCACAGTCGGTCCCGCTCTTCGCCCGACTCCGCCGCCCGGCCAACGACGGACAGCTCGCCATTCACGGTCGTGAGCGTGGCTTCGGGTTTGGCTTGCAGGTTGAGCCACCACGCCGGTTCGGGCGCACCCCAGCCGTTCATGGCCATCGTGACGAGATCGTCGCCGTCCTCGTAGTAGCCGATCATCACGGTGCGTTCGAGGCCACTGCGTCGGCCAACGGTGGTGAGCTCGGCCAGGCCGTAGGTGTCGCCTTTGGCCGGGCGCAGTCCGAAGCGGCCACCGCTCCAGCGGTAGAGGGCCTTGTGCATCTTCCATGCGAAGCGGATCACCCAACGAGGAGGCAGGAATCCGCTCGGTTCGGTCGTCGTCGTTGTGTTCATGGTTCGAACACTACGGAAGGAGTCGCATCCGGGGTATCGCTCTCTTGGTCATTCCGGCGTCGGCCAAAAGGACGAGGTGCCGGTGGGATCGGATAGAACCAGTACGTGACTTCCGGACCCGCCGAGGTGTTGCCCATCTCGCCCGACGCCCCCGAACCCGAGCTCGTCGAGCGGGCGGCCGCGCTGTTGCGCGCCGGAAAGCTGGTGGCGATTCCGACGGAGACGGTCTACGGCCTCGGCTGCAACGCGCTCGACGCCGCTGCCGTCCAGCGGGTGTTCGATGCGAAGGAACGACCGTCGTCCGACCCGCTAATTGCACACGTCGATGGGCCGGCGATGCTGGCGTCGGTCGCAGCCGAGCCGGTGCCGGAGGCTGCCCGGACCCTGATGGATGCGTTCTGGCCGGGCCCACTCACCGTTGTGATTCCTCGTCACCCCGACCTTCCTGACGCGGTGACCAGCGGTCTGCCCGACGTCGCCGTTCGCTGCCCCGCACATCCGGTTGCGTCGGCGATCATCTCTGCGGCGGGAGTGCCGGTCGCCGCCCCGAGCGCCAACCGGTTCAGCCGGGTGAG
>CALBVR010000235.1 GCA_937969565.1 uncultured Acidimicrobiales bacterium
GGACGTGAAGGGTTCGGTCCGCAAGAAGATCTCCATCGACATCCACCACGAACACGGGCCCGACTGCAATCACTGACCCGACGGGTCAGGCGGAGGTCGGTGGACCCTCGTCGACGGGTGCCGGCGGCTCTTCGTCGCCACCGCCGTCCTCGGGATCGGTGCCCGCCTCGGTTTCGGCGACCGTCGTGGTCGTCGGCTCCAGTTCCGAGATGTCGATTCCGCTGTCCTCCAGATCGAGGATGAAGTCTTCGTCCAACTCCTCCGGGTCCGGAGCGGCCGGCGGCGTACCGCAGTAGTCGCTTGCGACGTCAAAGGAAATCAGATCGCCGACGGACGTGGGGGCCGATGCAACACCGCCGTCGAGCGAGGGCTGGGGAACCGCAGCACCGGCTGCGTCGACGGCCACGAGGTACCAGGTGTTCGGGACGAGACGAGGCAGCGTGAGGACGAGCGACTCGCCCGGGCTCAACCAGACATCGCCACCACCTGACAGTGACCATCGGCCCAATTCGGTGTTGTAGTCAGCTGATGTTCCGAAGAGGACACCGGTACCGACGCTCGAGTCGCTGCCGCTGAGGGTGAGCTGGGCGGCGTTGCAACCAAGTGCCGTGATGCCGGCGGAACCAATGGCCCCGCCGTAGGTCGTGTCGCGGTCCGCGCGACGGGCGGCGTCCACGCCGTCGGTGGTCTGCGCTTCGACGCCGGACACCTCTGCGGCGAAGCGCTCGAGCACCCAACCGATCCGTTCACCGGTGGCGGCATCGACGATGTCGACCCACTCTTCACCGTCGCCGCTCGTCGCCGTGTAGCCACCGTGCATGAAGGTGGCGTTCGGCCCGAGCTGTCCGACAGCGTCGGAATCCACCGACGCGTTGGCGCGAACGTTGAGGAAGCTGGACGACCGGACGTTCACGACGCGCCGGAACTGCCCACTGTTGTCCACCAGGAAGGCTTCGATGATCTCGGTGCTCGCAACGAGGATTCGTGCGGGAACCCAGCCGATGGCTCGGTCGGCCTCTTCGGCGCGACCCACCAGCACCCAGAGCTCGCCGTCACGTGACTTCGCGGAGAGGGCGACGACCGTCTGGTCGGCCGGCAGCGGCCCGATGTCGGCAACGCCGGCAGCGTCGAGCGAGGCGAAGACCTCACCGTCGGACGAATCGAAGGTGTAGAGACGGCCGAGGTCGCGGCTGGATGCGAACGCCAGCGACGGCGGCGGATCCTCGATCTCGGTCGGCGCGACCGTCGTCTCGGCGACGACCTCGCTGGTCGTCGGCGCCGCGGTTGAGGGCACGCTGGTCGTCTGAACGATGGTCGTGGCGACCGGGGCCGCGACCTCCGGGGCTTCGCCGCCGGAACAGGCGGCAGTCGCGCACACGAGCGCGAGGAGCGCGGCATTCCTTCTCGAGCACAAAGTCATGCACTGCTCATCGGCCAATCCGTCGAAAACGTGAATGGGGAAACTCCAGTCATTCGGCCAGACTGTGGCCGTGCCGAAACGCCATTCCCTGCCGGGCGGTCTGCTCGCCGGATTCCTGATCGCCTTCTCGCTTCCCCCGTGGGGTTGGTGGCCGCTGACCTTCCTCGGAATCGCGCTCTTCGATCACCTCGCCGTCGAGACGACGTCGAGGCGCCACCGGTTCCTTGCTGGCTGGGCAACCGGATTTCTGTGGCTTGCGATGGGCGAGTTCTGGATGTTCGACCTCACCGCTCCCGGGTGGGTGCTTGTCTTCGTGGTGTTCGGCGCGGGGTATGGCCTCGTGGCGGTCGCCGGAGGTCAGGACGATGGGCGTCTGATTCGGCTTCCCGCCGCCTTCGTGCTCATGGAGTGGTTCCGTTGGGCCTACCCATTCGGTGGCGTGCCTTTGGCGACCATTCCGATGACGCAGGTGGCGTCGCCGCTTTCGGCCGTCCTCCCGCTCGGCGGAGGCCTGTTGCTGACGGCGGTCACGATCTCCGCCGGGCAGCTGCTGCGACTGATCGCCATTCGCCGGTTGGACCTCGCACCCTTGGTGGCCGGAGCCGTGGCCGTCCTGGTCATCCTGGGCTCGATCGCCCCGACCGGGTCCGTCATCGACACCCTCGACGTGGCTGTCGTGCAGGGCGGCGGACCGCAGCGCACCCGGGCCGATCGATGCGAAAACCAGAACGTGTTCGACCGCCACGAAGCGGCGACCGCCACGATCACCACACCGGTCGATCTGGTGATGTGGCCGGAAAACGTCGTGAATCCCTCGCCCGACGGCACACCGTTGGGAGGGTGCGACGACGTCTTCCTCATGACCGAGGCGATGGAGAGTATCGCCCGCATCGCGCAGGAGCAGAACGCGGTGCTCATTCCCGGTTGGTTCCACGGGGATGGCCCGAACACGACGGTCAACTACTCGACGGCGGTCACGGCCGAGGGTGAGACGGTGAGCCGCTACGACAAGGTTCGTATCGTGCCCTTCGGTGAGTTCGTGCCACTCCGGGGCTTCATCGAGAACTTCAGCGACGAAGTGCCCGGTCGGGACGTTCGTCAGGGAACCGGTCCGGCCGTCCTCGAGACGCCGGTGGGCACGTTGGGGATCAGCATCTCCTGGGAGATCTTCTTTGAGAGCCGAGGGCGAGCAGCCATCCGCGACGGCGGTGAGGTCCTTGTGAACCCGACGAATGGGTCGAGCTATTGGCTGACGATCCTGCAGAGCCAACAGATCGCGTCGTCCCGGCTCCGGGCCCAGGAAACGGGACGATGGGTTCTCCAGGCTGCACCGACGGGCTTCAGTGCCATCGTGAGTCCTGACGGCGAGGTGCTCGACCGAACCGGCATCAGTGAGCAGAAGGTGCTGTTCGGAACGATCGAACGCCGCGAGGGCCTCACGCTTGCAACCCGCCTGGGTGCAGCGCCGTGGGTGGTGGTTGCGATCGTCGCAATGCTCGCCGCACGGCTCCGTCGTCGCAGCGAATGAGTCGAACGACTCCATACAGTCCCGGGCGAAACCAACCGTTGATCGTCCCATGGCGGAAAATTGTGGAAGCTCGGCGGAGCCCTGTCGCGACCGTGGTCGACGGCGCGAACGTGGCGCAAGCACGATCGAAGCGGCCTTCCTCGTCGCGTTGATTGCCATGGTGGCGATCGGCGGACTGCGAGCGGTCGGCGCTTCGATCGGCGGCGAAGACATCGAAACGGCGAACGAGGCGATGGCTGATGAGACCGTCGTCGTGAACTCGGACACCGAGAAGACCAGCAGTGCCTCGAACGGCGCTGGCGGCAACAGCGGCACCTTCGGTTCCGCGGCGACTGGCGTGTCGAACACCGGCCTTGCAGAGGCGTTCGAAGGCAACGAGGGCGCCGGGTACTGGAACACGCACTGGCCCGGGAGCTTCATCGGCGAGTGGGAAGTGCTGTCCGGCAGTGTCGATGCCAGCGTCACGCAGTCTGGTTCCTTCAACCAGGACGACCAGATCGAGGGCAACTTCATGGACATGAACGGAAGCGGATCGGGCGGACACATCCGCCGCACCGTCGACGTCATTCCGAACACCACCTACAGCCTCAGCGTCGACCTCGGCGAGAACGGCTACGGCGGCCCTGCGGCGAAGTCGATGGAGATCATCTGGAACGGGCAGGTCGTATCGACTGTCGAAGTCGACCTCCCCCATCACGAGACCCGCACGTTCACCGTGCAGCTCCCCGCATCCGCCAGCGCCGACGGGGTTCTCGAATTTCGCAGCCTGCACGGTGGTTCGTACGGCGTCCTGATCGACAACCCGACCCTCACACTGATTTCGAATCCCAACTGACGAAGTAGGTCAAACGGTCGTACAAATTAATCCGAATGCTCCGTTCACCTGAACGGCGTTCACCCCGTTGTTTTTGCCATGACGGGTGCCTACATGTTCAAGACGGGTCGAGGAAAGCGGTCATCGCTGTCCCGTGAGCGAGGGGCGAGCATGATCGAAGCCGCGTTCCTCACCGCGCTGATTGCGATGGTGGCGATCGGAGGCTTGAAGGCCGTCGGTGCGACGATCGGTGGCGAGGACATCGAGACCGCGAACACGGCCATGGGCGGTGAGCCGGTGGTTGTCGACGAGAACACCGAGCAGACGGCCAGCGCCGCGAATGGCGCCGGCGGCAGTAGCGGAACGTTCGGTACGGCTGCGACCGGAGTCTCGAACACGGGCCTGTCCGAAGGGTTCGATGGCAATGAGGGCTCCGGCTACTGGAACACGCACCACGCCGGCAGTTTCATCGGCGAGTGGGAGGTGCTCTCCGGCAGCATCGATGCCGAGACCACCCACTCGAACGCCTTCAATCAGGACGAGCAAATCGCCGGCGGCTTCATGGACATGAACGGCCACGGGGCGGGGCACATCCGTCGAGCCGTGGATGCCATCCCGGACACCACGTACAACCTCAGTGTCGACCTCGGCGAAAACGGCTACGGCGGTCCTGCGGTCAAGACGATGGAGGTCATCTGGAACGGGCAGGTCGTGTCCACGCTCGAGGTCGATCTCCCCCATCACGAAACCCGCACGTTCACCGTGCAGCTCCCGCCTTCGGCCAACGGCGACGCCGTTCTCGAGTTCCGGAGTCTGAACAACAGCGCCCACGGCGTCCTCATCGACAACCCGACGTTGACGCTCATCTCCAACCCCAACTGACCGCACACCGCGCGAACCCCACCACATCGAGGTCTGTCCCCACTTGTGAGGGAGTGCGCGCGGAGAGTGAATGGGTGTGATCAGAGTTCGATCATGAGGGTGGCCGGACCGTCGTTGACGAGGCCGACCTGCATCTCGGTGCGGAACCTTCCGGTCTCCACCGTTGCCCCCAACGACCGCAGCTCCTCGACGAGCGCATTGAACAGCGGTTCCGCCTGCTCCGGGCGAGCGGCCGCCGTCCAGCTCGGGCGGCGCCCCTTGCGCGCATCCCCATACAGCGTGAACTGGCTCACCAGCAGCAACGACTGGGTGGTCTCCGCCACCGACAGATTCATCACCCCATCCGCATCGTCCATGATGCGGAGATGCCACAGCTTGTCAGCGAGCTTCGGAATAGTGGCAACCTCATCCTCGTTCGTGAAGCCGACCAAGCAACACAACCCAGCTCCGATTCGGCCGACCTCAACCCCTTCCGAGGTCACCCACGCTTCGCTACAACGCTGTACGAGCACTCGCATGGGGGCAGAGGTTACTCGCCAGTAGGATTGTCCCCGCCATGTCCCAGAACAACCCCCGCCACGCGCCCGATCCCGACGCGCTGCGAATCGCCTATCTCTCCTACCGAGGCAAGCCGCACGTCGGCGGCCAGGGGGTCTACACCCGCCACCTCACGAAGGCGCTGGTCGATCTCGGCCACACCGTCGAGGTGCTCGGTGGTCCGCCATACCCGATCCTCGACGACCGTGTTCCGCTCACCGAGCTGAACAGCCTGCAGACGTTCAACGACCACTACCCGATGCGCAAGCCCCGCGTCTGGGAGCTGAAGGACCGCTGGGACTGGATGGAGAACATCTCGTTCAACCTCGGCAACTTCCCCGAGCCGATGGCGTTCTCCTGGCGAGCCTGGGACAACCTGCGCGATCGCACCGGCGAGTTCGACCTCATCCACGACAACCAGACGCTCGGCTGGGGTCTCCTGGGCATCCAGAAACTCTTCCCTGTGCTCGCCACGATCCACCACCCCATCACCGTCGATCGTCGCCTCGAGATCGAGCACGCCCGTTCGCTCAAGGAACAGGTGGGCAAGCGCCGCTGGTACGCCTTCACCCGCATGCAGACCCAGGTGGCGAAGCGGATGGACCGGGTCATGACCGTGTCCCAGAACTCGAAGGAAGACATCAGCGCCGACCATCAGGTCGACATCGACAAGATCCACGTCGTTCCCGTCGGCGTGGACCCCGAACTGTTCCGACCCGTCGAAGGCGTGGAGCGGGTACCCGGGCGCATCATCACGACCGCGAGCGCCGACGTGGCGATGAAGGGCCTCGTCCACCTGCTCGAAGCCGCGGCGAAGGTCCGGGCCGAGCGCCACATCGAGATCGTCATCATCGGCAAGCCCAAGGAAGGGTCGAAGACCGAGGACACGCTGCGCCGCCTCGGCCTCGAAGACGTCGTCCAATTCGTCAGCGGCGTCACCGACCAGCGCATCGTCGAGCTGTACTCCGAAGCCGAGCTCGCCTGCGTGCCGTCGCTCTACGAAGGGTTCTCCCTGCCGGCCATCGAGGCGATGTCGTGCTCCACGCCGCTCATCGCCACCACGGGCGGCGCACTTCCTGAGGTCTGCGGCACCCACAACGAAACCTGCCTGCTCGTGCCGCCCGGCGACTCCGACGCTCTCGCCTCGATGATCAGCACGGCTCTGACCGACCCGTCGCTCCGTGACCGAATCGGCGCCGCTGGCCGCCAGCGCGTCATCGATCATTGGAGCTGGCGCCACACCGCCCTGAAGACGATCGATCAGTACCACGCCCTCCTGGAAGAGACGAAGGGTCGCTACCGTGCTGACGGTTGATTACGAGACGCTGGGCCTGCACGCCGGCGACCGGGTGCTCGACATCGGCTGCGGCTTCGGCCGGCACAGCTACGAAGCGCTCCGACGCGGCGCCGACGTGGTGGCGAGCGATTTTTCGCTCCCCGAGTTGGTCGAGGTCCAGGGCACCGTTGGTGCCATGTGGGATGGCGGTGAACTGCCGGACGGTGTCGCGGCCATGTCCTGCAACGGCGACGTCACGAACCTTCCGTTTCCGGACGACTCGTTCGATCACGTGATCGCCTCCGAGATCCTCGAGCACATCGACGACGACGTCGCAGCCATTGCCGAACTCACCCGGATTCTCAAGCCGGGCGGACGGTTCGCCGCAACGATTCCGGCCACGCTCCCCGAGCGGATCTGTTGGAAGCTCAGCGATCAGTACCACGCTCCGGCGGTGCCGGGCGGCCACGTCCGCATCTACGAGAAGGGCGAGCTGGCCGACCGGATGCGGGCAGCCGGCCTCGACGTCACGGGATCGCATCGGGCGCATGCGCTGCACTCGCCGTACTGGTGGCTCCGATGCGCCGTCGGCCCGAACGAGCCGGTCGAGAACAACAAGCTCACTGCGTTGTACAACCGGTTCCTGACCTGGGACATCATGAAGCAGCCGACCATCACCCGGTTGGCCGATCAGGCGTTGAACCCCGTGCTCGGCAAGAGCCTCGTGGTGTATGCCACGAAACCGATTCGAGAGGCACTCGCCGCATGACCACGCTGACCGACGAACAGATCTCGCAGACTGCCGACGCAATCATCGACTGGCAGCTACCGAACGGCATGATCCCATGGTTCCCGGGCGGTCACGCCGACCCCTGGAATCACATCGAAGCGGCCATGGCCATCGCCACCGCAGGGCGAACGTCGGAGGCCGAACGTGGCTATGACTGGCTCGTCGGCCTCCAGCACGATCACGGCGGCTGGCACCAGTACTACCTGGAGCACGAGGTCGAGCAGGACAAGTTCGACGCCAACGTCATCGCCTACATCGCCACCGGCGTCTGGCACCACTTCCTGATCACGCAGGACCGCGGATTCCTCGAGACGATGTTTCCGGTGGTCGACCGGGCACTCGGATTCGTCTTCGATCTCCAGCAGGAGCGCGGCGAGATCCTGTGGGCCCGACATGCCGACGGCACGCCCTGGTCCTTCGCACTGCTGACCGGTTCAAGTTCGATGTACCACTCGACGCGTGCCGGCCTCACCATCGCCCGCGAGCTCGGCATCGACCGAGAGCATTGGGTGTCTCGAATCGAACGCCTCGGCGCCGTCGTGCGCGACCGTCCCGAAGGCGCGTTCGCTCCAAAGAACCGATGGGCGATGGACTGGTACTACCCGGTTCTGGCCGGCGCCATCACCGGCGCCGATGGCCTCGAACATCTCAACGCTCGCTACGACACCTTCGTCATGGACGGTCTCGGCGTTCGCTGTGTCGGCGACCGCCCATGGGTGACCACCGGAGAGACCTCGGAATGTGTCATGGCCTACCTCGCCGTCGGCGACCGGGCCACCGCTGAGCGCCTGTTCGACACGACCCATGCGCTGCGGTGCGACGACGGCCACTACTGGACCGGCGAAGTCCATCCGGAACGCGAGCACTTCCCCGGTGGCGAACGATCCACCTACTCCTCCGCAGCGGTGCTGCTCGCCGACGACGCTCTGACACACCGGAGGCCAGCAGCCGAACTCTTCACCGAGCACGCGACCCTCCCGGTTTAAGCCGTTCGCTTCGCTCCCCGGGAACCCTTCGGGTTCCTCAAGTTCGGCTTCGCCGAAGCCGTTCGCTTCGCTCACTACTCAAGTTCGGCTTCGCCGAACTTGCAGTTCGTTCAGGGGGCGGTGAGTACGCGTAGGGAACCGATGGCGGCGACTTCGTTGAAGCCGTCTTCTTTTGCCCGGAGCCAGATTTCGTAGGGCGGTCGGCCACCGTCGGCTGGATCCGGGAACACATCGTGGATGAGGAGCGTGCCGCCGGAACGCAGCTTCGGCGTCCAGCCTTCGTAGTCATCGTGGGCGGGCTTCTCGCCATGCCCTCCGTCGATGAAGAGCAGCGCCAGCGGGGTTTCCCACGTGGCGGCGATCGGGGCGGACTGGCCGACCAGGGCCACGACCGTGTTCTCCAATCCGGCTGCATGAACGGTACGGCGGAAGTGCGGAAGCGTGTCCATCAGACCGATCTCCGGGTCGACCAGGTCGGGCTCGTGCCACTCCCAGCCGGCCTGATTCTCTTCGGAGCCACGATGGTGGTCCAGCGCGTAGAGGAGCCGCTGCTGTTCGGCGGCCGCAGTGCCGAGGTAGATCGCAGACTTGCCGCAATAACTGCCCACTTCGAGAAACGGGCCCGGCACCGACACTCGGTTGGCGTGCTCGTACAGGGCCTGACCCTCGTCGATCGGCATGAAGCCGCGGGCGGCTTCCGCCTGCCGCCGCAGTTCGGCGTCCACGGCTCAGACCGTCTGGGCGTCGGGTGCGGGTTCCTCGGCCTTCCAGAGCACCTTCTCGAGGAAGGCGAACTTGAGGAGCCACAGGAGGCCGAACGAGGCCATCTGGGCGAAGAGGATGATGATGCCGACATCCGTGTAGCGATCGACGGTGCTGACGATCACCGTGGACACCACGAGACCGAGGAGCGCCATGATCCAGAACGGGCGGACTTCGCCGGCGACGCTGTGGTCACCGTTCTTGCCCCAGACCCAGCGCCGGTTCAGAAGGTAGGACGGCGGCGTGCTGATGAGGACCGAGAGCACGTTGGCGGTGAGGGCGGGCCAGTCGAGCACGAAGATGCCGAACGAGAGCACGGTCAATCCGATGATCGTGCTCACAATGGTCACCCCGCCGTATCGAAGCAATCGGGCGCCATACTGCTGCCAGAGGCGCTCGACGTCGAAGCGCCGGGGCTCATCCATTCGGACAAGGTTACGCCACTCCACGTCCAACCGGACGCAACTGGTCAGACTGTTGGCATGCACGATTTTCGGGGCCTGGCCCTAATGCTGGCCGTGTCGATCGGCCTTGCGGGCTGCGCATCGGACTCGACGAGCGCGCGACAGGCGGCCGCGCCCGCCACGACGACCACCACCACGACGACCATCGCTCCGACCGTTTCGTCCGCGGTGATTCCAGACACGACCGAACCTCCCCCAGCGGCGGAGGAGCCTGAGCGTCGCGCGTTCAATGGTCGATCCGTCCCGAGGTCTCCGGTGGACGCAGCGGAGACCGCACAGCTCCTCGCCGACGTGGAGGTCGGGTTGCGCGACGACTCGCTCGATGCCACTGCCCACGCCGACCTCGGCCATCAGGAGCAGGTGCTGATCCGGACACTCACCCGTCACCCGGACTGGGTGGACGAAGTGCTGACGCTCAGCACGCCAGAGGTTGCCCGCGTGCTCGAACTGCATCTCTCCGCTCGAACGGAACTGTCGAGCCTGCACACCGCCCCTCCCCTCGCCTCCATCCCGGCGTGGGAGATCATCGAGCCGGAGCCGCTCGACAATCTCATCAGCCACTATCGGGCTGCGGAAGCGGCCACCGGAATCGAGTGGCAGATCCTCGCGGCGATCAACCTGATCGAGACCGGGTTCGGTCGGATCGACGGGCTGAGCAGTGCCGGCGCTCAGGGTCCGATGCAGTTCCTTCCCACCACATGGGACGAGGTGTCGGAAGGCGGGAACATCGACGACCCCGGGGATGCGATTGCGGGGGCTGCCCGCTATCTGGTCCGGCGGGGCGCCCTCGACGACATCCGTGCCGGGCTGTGGGGCTACAACAATTCGGACAACTACGTGAATGCCGTCCTGACCTACGCCGAACTGATCCGCTTGGATGAACGGTCGTTGCGCGGGATCTACAACTGGGAGATCTACGTGGGTACCGAAGCGGGGACCCTGTGGCTGCCGGTCGGGTTTCGGGCGGAGGAACCACTTCCCGCCGCGGACTATGCGGCCGAGAATCCGTGGGCGGAGACGCTCCCGCCATCCGCCTCGTAGACCGAACTCAGCAGGTGGTCAGCACTCGGAAGTCGTCGGTGTAGTTGCTGCCGGCGACGTAGACGTCCCAGGAGATCGAGTTGTCCGAGAGGCTCACTTCGAAGTCATCGTTACCCTCGGCCCCGCGGGCGCCGTCGTAGCTCGTCGCGTCGTTTCCGAGGAGATCATCGGTGGCGACCAGGTCGTTCCCCTTGTAGATCACGCCCAGAATCTGGGCATTCGGAAACTCCATGGATCCAGTCGTGCGCCCGCCGGTGAGCCGGTCGACTTGCACGTAGTAGCTGCAGATCTGGGTTCCGGCGGGGATAACGGCATTCTCGTCGAAGTTGCCGCCATAGGTGCCCGACGAGGCGAGATTCACAACAAGGTCGTTCGCGAGCATCAGCGGACCAGCCTCGGCGAAGAGCTTGCTTTCGGTGTCGCTCTCCTGCGTTCCTTCCGCCGTGCTTCCGGGCGGTGAGATCTTTGTCGCACCGCCGGAGAGCACAATTTCGGCCACGTTCGAGGACACGACGGGTGGAGCTGCCTGGTCACCGGTGAGGGTCGAGGAGATGGCGAACTCGGTGTAGGTGAGGCCGTCGCTGGGAAGGATGCCGGTGGTCCACTCGTGGTTGTACTCGATCGCAACGCCGATGTTGATTGCGCCTGCGACCAGGCGACTGCCGGAGCAGAAGCGCTGGTCCATCTTGGTCGAATCGCACGTGTAGCTGGTGTCGTCGCCGTTGCCGCCGGTGTCGAAGTCGGCTTGGGTCAGCACACCGGAGGCGACCGCCTGGAGGTCAGCGGTGTCGTAGGCGGAGCAAAGGAGGTCGAGGCCACGGCCACCGGCCGCGCCGGCAGTGGCTGCGCACTGCGAGATGCGATCGTCGATGTCGGTCGTGTCTGCGTTGAAGATCACGATCCACGAAATGCCGTCCACGTTCTCCGTGCCGATCTCGCCCACGATCGACTGCAGGGTCCGCAAGTCGGCTTCTGGTCGATTGCCGAGGCTCGCCGAACGCAACAGGCCGGTACGCACACCGCTCGTGGCCGCACTCCGGGCCTCCCACGCCGAACCCAGCTCGATGCCTCCGAAGATCATGAAGAGGAGCAACGGAATGGCGATCGCAGCTTCGACGAGAACTGCACCGCGCTCAGAGCGGGATTTTGGCGAGAACATGAGTGGTCGTTCGGTCGACTCTGGCCCCAACTTCAACGAATTGATTCGGACGGCCAGCCAACTGGGCCAGACGACTCAGGCTTCCGGCCACCCGTTGATCACGACTTCGGCCACATGGAGATAGCCGGAGCCTCGCATCTGAATGCGAACGTAGCGGCCGGTCAGGCCGGGCATCATCGTGGTCGAGGTGGTGGGGTGGACGCCATCGAGGTCGAAGCTGGTGACGCTGGCGTCGGCTTCGAGCTCCGCCAGGGAGCGTCCGGACATCGGTGTGTCGGAGACGAGGATGACGACGTCACGGAGTCGCGAGGCGCAGCAGTCGGTCCGATTCCAGAGTTCGATGCTCTCGAGGGTCATCATCTCGCCCAGGTCGGCGTCGAGGAACGGCTGGTTCTCGTACTGGCTGTGGCTCACCGATCCGTTGTTGTAGACACCATCGGTGATGCCATCGAATGCGGCGTCGGGAATTCCGCTGGTTCCGTGCGTGCCGCTTCGAATCCAGCCGGTCGATCCGGTGCTGGCCGAGGCGCCTGCGCCGAGGTTCTGGGTGGGCCCCGTCGGCAGTCCGCCGTAGGAACCCATGACGTCCGCCGGGCCGTTGGTCAGCATTGAGGAGACGGCGAACTCGGTGTAGGTGAGGCCGTCACTCGGGAGGATGCCGGTGGTCCACTCGTGG
The DNA here is from genome assembly GCA_937969565.1 of uncultured Acidimicrobiales bacterium. Classification (GTDB taxonomy): domain Bacteria; phylum Actinomycetota; class Acidimicrobiia; order Acidimicrobiales; family SHLQ01; genus SHLQ01. Next base: position 12,336 of record CALBVR010000235.1, read on the forward strand.
TTGTATTCGACGGCGACACCGATGTTGATCGCGCCCGACGTCAGGCGCGCTCCGGCGCAGAACCGGACGTCGATCTTGGTCGGATCGCACGTGTAGCTGGTGTCGTCACCGTTGCCACCGGAGTCGTAGTTGCCCATCGTGAGCGTTCCGTTCGCGATGGCCTGGAGGTCGGCGGTGTCATAGGCCGAGCACAGGAGATCGAGGCCACGGCCACCGGCCGCGCCCGCGTTGGCTGCGCACTGCGAGATGCGATCGTCGATGTCGGGCGTGTCTGCGTTGAAGATGACGATCCACGCAATGCCGTCCACGTTCTCCGTGCCGATCTCACCCACGATCGACTGCAGGGTCCGCAAGTCCGCTTCTGGCCGATTGCCGAGGCTCGCCGAACGCAACAGACCGGTACGCACACCGCTCGTGGCTGCGCTGCGGGCTTCGAACGCGCTGCCGAGTTCGATTCCGCCGAAGATCAGGAAGATGAGGAGTGGGATCGCAATTGCAGCTTCCACGAGCACGGCACCGCGCTCTGACCGCCGAACTGATCCGTTTAGAACGGTGTTCACGCTTGATATCTCGACTCAGGTGGGCTGATCCTGAAGCGAGATGAGTCGTCCGCCCCACTTGGTAGCGGGGCTTCACCCGCCGATCAGAGGTCGAGTTCGATGACCTCGACGGTGGTGGCTTCGAACGTGATGCCATCGATGACGCCGGTGACCGACGACTGGCGGTACCGGATGGCGATACCGACGACGTCCCATTGCTCTCGGGTCGACGAGTCAAACGCGGTTCGCACGGGCGCTCCGCCACCGGCAACCGTGGGCACTTCGGCCGCGGAGTACGAGTTGCAGACACCCGCGACGTCGACGGGGTTGCCGAAGCCGTCGATGCATGCGGCCGGCATTTCGGCTTCGAGCGAGGCCGCGCTGAAGATGACGACGGAGAGGAGTTCGCCGTTGAGCGACCCGGTCCGACGATCGATCTCTTCGAGGATGAACCGGTCGGCGTCGGGGTCGTCTCGAACGAGGGAAGCGACCCGGGCAGCGTTGCGTGTCATGTCTTCGACGGTCAGGTTCGCGCGGAACATGAAGCCCATCTCGATGCCAGCGAAGATGATGAAGAAGAACAGCGGGGCGACGAGGGCGAACTCGACGGTCGACGCACCACGTTCCCGCAGCGAACGGCGAGTTCGTGTGCGTTCATGCGACGATGCGGGCGCGAAACGCCTCAGGCGAAGGGGAGACCTCATGTTGGGCGTATCGGCACGTCCGTTGGAAAGGTGTACCGGCCGGCGAACAATCGGTCCGTTCGACCCACCCCGTCTCGGATTGGGATTTCCGCCCGTGGTGGGGGAAGAATGCGGGCCATGCGCATCGCACTTGGAAGTGACCACGCTGGCTTCGAGCTGAAAGCTCATCTCCTGCAGTATCTCTCGGCACAAGGACATGAGGTTCTTGACCTCGGGACGGATTCGACGGAGTCCGTCGACTATCCGGAGTTCTGTGCCAACGTCGGCCGAGCCGTGGTCGCCGGTGAGGCGGACTGGGGCATCGTCATGGGCGGGTCCGGACAGGGTGAGCAGCTGGCGGCCAACAAGGTGCGCGGCGTGCGCGCCGCGCTCTGCAACTGCCTCTACACGGCCCGCATGGCTCGAGCGCACAACGACGCCAATGTCCTGTCGATTGGCGCCCGCGTGGTCGGAACTGGCGTCGTCGAGGAGATCGTCGATCTGTTCGGCTCAACCGAGTTCGAGGGTGGCCGCCATCAGCGACGCGTCGACCAGGTGATGGCGATCGAAGACGAACGAGGCTGATCGCCGTCAGCGATTGGCAGATTCCCGGCGTCGCCGCGTTCGACGTCGCCGGTTTGGATGTTCGTCGTTGTCGCGATCTCGGCGTCGAGTGCGTCGAGATGGCGGATCCCGGAGGTCGATGACGTCGTCGCGGAGGTCGATCACCACCTCCTTTTCTGCCTTGCGGGCGGCACGCCGAGCGGAGAACCGGAGCCAACGTCGGCGAAGGCTGACGATCATGGCCAGGAAGATCACGGCGAACGTTCCGCCTCCGAGCATGAACATCTGCTGCTCTTCTTCGGTGAGCGTCTCCCACCAGGCGCCGGACATCGCCGTTGCTTCGCCGCTTGGGAACTCGACCACACCGGGGCCGTCGACATCGGCACCCGACTGCGCTGCCGCAGGGTCGCCGACGACGGAAACCGCATCGAAGTCGAGAACGGTCACCAACTCGTCGTTCCGGGGACGCCGAGCCGTGACCACCATCTCGATGGTGCTGGTCGTGCCTGCTCGGAGGATGTTCTGGGTGGACAGGACACGGATGTCGTCGCGGCCGTCGAACGTGTTGTTGGTTCGGAGGTCCTCGCTCTCGATGGATCGCACCCGGAAGGACACGGGCCACTGGTCGTCGAGGTCGGCCACGAGCCTGGTGGACCGCACGTCGATCGCCCCCGTGTTGGTCACCTCGATGGCGTATGTGATGTCGAACCAGCCGTCGGCGGCTGCAGGCACGACGGACTCGGCGGTGAGGGCAACCTCAAGTGCCGGCGCCGGGAGCTCCACTCGCACCGCAGTGGCGAGATCGTTGTCGCCCGGCTCCTGGTTGCCGTCAGGATCGGGATCGGTGCCGTCGGTCGAGTCGTCGATCACGGTGCCGGCGAAGGGATCGGAGCCGATTGCGAGGGCGGAGCTGCGGAACGGCCCGGGGAAGGGCTTGGACGGCGTGACGATGGCGTCGTACTGCAGCCGGCAGGATTCACCGGGCCGGAGCTCGACCCGGGAAACGAGGACGGGGTCGATGGTTCCGCCGTCGAAGCTCGAGCTCGTGAGCCCGACGCAGGGGCTGTCCGCTTCGGCTCGCACCCGGGAGGTGACGAAGGTGGCGCCGATGCCGAAGGCCTGACTGAGCTGATCGTGGACGGCCACTTCGGAGAGCGGGAACGGTCCGGCGTTCTCCACGTAGATCTCGTAGGTGACGTCGACGCTGCCGTCGGCGCGGACCCGCGGCTCGCCGAGGACCCGCTTCGCCACACCGAGCTCGCCCTGCACGGTGAGTCGGGTCAGCGTGGTGGCTTCGATCTCATCGCCGTCGGAGCCGAGGCCGGTGCCGGCCGGAGACAGCGCCGAAGCGACCACGCGGGTGTTGTAGATGCCTCGGGTCTCCGGGGCGATGGTGAGATCGAGGATGATCGTCGCCGTGGATTCGGCGGCGAGGGTGTCCCAGCCAGCGAGCAGCCGGGTGTCCCCGAAGTCCTCGACGACCTCTGGGGCAGCGTCCGGGTCGTCGGCTTCGACGATGCTCGGATCGGCGGGGGCGACACCGAGGCCGTCGAATCGGTCGTTCGGTGTGAGGAGGTCGGAGCGAACGTCACGAACGATGATCGACGAGCCCCACCCGAGTGCATTGAGCAGATCCTGCCGGATCTGCAGATTCCGGAGTTCGATGTCTCCGTCGTTGATCACGTCGATGGCGAACGACACATCGAAACGACCGCTCTGGTTCCAGACGGGACGCTCGATGAGACGCTGCTCGACGCGCAATGCGGGCTGTTCGACGAACTCGACCGGCTCCGGCGCGACCACCACGCTCGCCACCGGTGTTTCGGTCGGCGAAAGCCCGGAGACCCGGGCTTCGGGGTTGAACGGGCCGAGCGCGTTGCCTGGTGTGACGATCACGGTCGACGTGACGTCGGCGGTTGCACCGACGTCGAGGGCTGCACCCCATTCGAGAAGCTCGATCCCACGATCTCGACGATCGAGGTCGGCGGCCGGAACCCCGTCTGCGGCGATCGCGGCAACTCGAACCTGTGCACCCCCGTAGATCTCGACGACGTCTTCGGTCAGCCGCACGAACTCGAGCGGTGTCGTTCCGCGGTTGATGATCCGGTAGGTCGTCTCGACCGTGTACGAACCGTCACGGTTGTTCGCCGTCGACTGGTCGATCACGTCGACGCCGATCGCCGGAAGGTCGACCGACGCTTCGATCTCGGCTTCGACGGCAAAGCCGGCGGGCGTCGAACCGACGGCGAGAAGGTCCGTCGTGAATGGACCGACCTCGCTACCCGGGGTGAGCGAGAGCACGAGGGTGATCGTGCCTCCGTTGCCCACCCGCAAGCTGGTCGGATCCGACAGGAGGCGGGTCGATTCGAGCTGGGGGAATTCGTCGTTGACCGAGAAGTCCCGGCTGATGAGTCCGTCGATTCGCCACTCCGTGCCGGCGAAGGCATCGGCAAGGTCGAGATCGAGGGTCAGGTCGTCGACCCGGACATCACCCTCGTTGGCCACCTCGAGGTCGACCACGACCCGGAACGAGCCGTCGCCGTTGTTCTCGACATTCGTGACGTTGGTGGCGAGCGTGATGTCGGGAGCTTCGGTGAGGGTCACCTCGGTCGTGGCTGCCTCGGCCTGGGCGCCTTCGCCGGATGGTGACACTGCGGCGATTGCGGTGGGGACGCTCCATGGTCCGAGGGCCTCGAGCGGTTGGACTCGCAGATCGGTCTGCACTTCGCAGGTTGCGCCGGGGGCGAGCGGCTGGCCCGCATCGACCCATGCGCACGAGTGCAGGAGCGTGTCGCGGTCGATCAGCATGTCGCCGAACGTGGCGGCGGGTCCATCGGTCACGTCGACGGAGAGGAGCGGTACGTCGCTGGTGTTCTCGACCTCGACCACGTGAAGGAGGTTGTAGGTGCCGTCGCCATTGTTGCGGGAGACGCGAAGCGATGCCGATGCGTCGAGTGAGACGGATTCGACGAAGGCCACGGGTTCCGCTCCGGCGCTTGCCTGGATTCGGGTCCCTGCCGGGGTGTCCGCACCCACGCCGAAGGACGCGTCCCATGGGCCGAGCGCTGCGCCCGGTCGGATGA
>CALBVR010000236.1 GCA_937969565.1 uncultured Acidimicrobiales bacterium
AGGGTTCGGGCAAGACCACCAACTCGGCCAAGCTCGCGAACCTCTTCAAGTCGCAGGGACGCAATCCGCTGCTCGTCGGCGCCGACCTGCAGCGGCCGGCTGCCGTGGAGCAGCTGCGCACGCTGGGTCGTCAGATCGACGTACCGGTGTTCTCCGAAGCGTCCGATCCGGTGTCGGTTGCGAAGGCGTCGCTCGAGGAAGCGAAGCGTCTGGGCCGCGACGTCATCATCTGCGACACCGCCGGCCGGCTCGCGATCGACGAGGAACTCATGGAGGAGGTGCGGCAGATCTCCGCCGTGCTCGACCCGCAGTACACGTTCCTCGTTGTCGACGCGATGACGGGCCAGGATGCGGTCACCGTCGCCGAGTCGTTCCACAACACGCTTGCGCTCGACGGCGTGATCCTCACCAAGCTCGATGGCGACGCCCGTGGTGGTGCCGCCCTGTCGGTCAAGGAAGTCGTCGGCCGTCCGATCGCCTTCGCCTCCACCGGTGAGAAGCTCGAGGACTTCGAGGTCTTCCACCCGGATCGTCTCGCCAGCCGAATTCTCGGCATGGGCGACATCGAGACCCTCATCGAGAAGGCCGAAGCCGCCTACGAGGAAGAAGAAGCCGAAGAGGCCGCCCAGCGGCTGATGGAAGGAACCTTCACGCTCGACGATTTCCTCCATCAGATGAAGCAGATCCGCAAGATGGGTCCGCTCGGAAACCTGCTCGGCATGATGCCGGGAATGCCGAAGGAAGTTCGGGACGTCGAGATCGAGGACTCGCAGATCAACCGGCTGGAAGCGATCATCCTGTCGATGACGATGGAGGAGCGCACGAAGCCCGAAATCATCGACGGTTCCCGCCGCAACCGCATCGCCAACGGCTGCGGTATGAAGCCGCAGGACGTCAGCGCTCTCGTCACGCAATTCAGCGAGATGAAGAAGATGATGAAGCAGCTCGGCGTGCAGCCCAAGAAGGCCAAGGCCAAGAAGGGCGGCAAGAAGGGCAAGAAGGGGCGTCGTGGCGGCGGCCGCACCACCCCGAAGGGCAACGCCCCGCTGGTCGATCCGAGCGCCGTGCTCGCCGAAGGCGTGGAGGAGTTCCAGGGGCTGCGGCTCCCCGGTCTCCCTTCGAACGATGAGTAGGAACCGCTTGCGGGTCCCGCTAGCATTTGTCGGTCGAGTCTCCTCTGTTGCCGAGACTCCAAGGAAGAGGATTTTGCTGTGGCTGTAAAGCTCCGCCTGATGCGCATGGGCAAGAAGAAGCAACCCACCTACCGCGTGGTTGCCGCCGATGCTCGTTCACCCCGTGATGGCCGGTTCATCGAGATCGTGGGCACGTACCAGCCCCGTCAGGATCCGTCCGTCATCGACATCGACAACGACAAGGCCGTTGCCTGGCTCCAAAAGGGTGCCCAGCCGACCGAGCGTGTCGAGAAGCTCCTGAAGATCTCCGGCGCCTGGGAAGCCTTCACCGGCGGCCCGGTCGAGATCCCGCCGACGCCGGAACCCACCCCCAACAAGGGGTACACGCCGCCGTCGCCGCCGAAGCCGAAGGCCGAGCCTGTCGCGGAAGCCGCTGAAGAGGCTCCGGCTGACGAGGCCGCCCCCGAGGAAGCTGCTGAAGAAGCCGCAGCCGACGACGCCGCAGCTGAGAGCGAAGACGCATGAGCGACGTCGAAGTTGACGAGACGGTCGATGAGGGCGCCGAAGCCGAAACCGCCAAGGCGGTTCTCGAGTACATCGTCGCTGCGCTGGTCGAAGACGAGGACGCCGTGCGCGTCGACGTCGACGACAGCAAGCGCACGCTGCAGCTCGAGGTGCGTGTCGGTCCTGACGACATGGGTCGCGTGATCGGCCGTCGTGGTCGGGTCGCGAATGCCATTCGGACCCTCACCCGGGCAGCTGCTGCCCGCGATGGCGTCGAAATCGACGTCGAATTCGTCGACTGAGCGACGAGACCATGGTCGGTTCACGATGACCGACGAGAGTGAGCGTCTGCAGATCGGCAGAGTTTCGCGCGCCCACGGATTGAAGGGCGAGGTTGTGGTGAAGCTCACGACCAATCGTCTCGAACGACTCGATCGCGGAGCCATACTCTTCGCCGGCCCGGATCACCGGGAACTGGTCGTGGCGTCCTCGCGCCCGAAGGACAAGGACCATCTGGTTCGCTTCGACGGTGTCGCATTCCGCGACCAGGCCGATGAGCTCCACGGCCTCGAACTCTTCGCTGACGCACTCGACGATCCCGACGAACTCTGGGTACACGAACTGACCGGTGCGGCCGTGGTGGATCAGGACGGCGTCCAACGGGGCACGGTGGAGCACGTCGAGGCGAATCCGGCCAGTGACCTTCTGGTCCTCGATTCCGGCGCGTTGGTGCCGGTGGGCTTCGTCGTCGAGATCGACGACGGCGGCCGAATCCACGTCGATGTTCCTGCAGGACTCTTCGAGATCAATGACTGAGCCCGGAATCCGGATCGACGTGTTCTCGGTGTTCGGCGAGATCGTCGATTCCGCAACGGCGAGCAGCGTGATCGGCCGGGCCCGCACGAACGGCATCGTCGACCTGCGGCTGCACGACCCACGGGATCACACGTCGGATGTCCACCGCACGGTGGACGACACCCCGTTCGGTGGGGGCGCCGGCATGGTGATGCGTCCCGAACCGCTCGCTGCCAGCATCCGTGAAGCGGATCCGCCCCGCCCGTTGCTCGCGATGGCGGCTTCGGGCCGCCCGTTCGATCAGGCGATGGCTCACGAACTCGCGGCCGGGGGTGGATTCTCGATCCTCTGCGGACGATACGAGGGCATCGACCAACGCATCCTCGACACGTTCGTCGATGAGGAAGTGTCGATCGGCGACTTCGTACTCGCCGGCGGTGAAGTGGCGGCAGCGGTCATGATCGAGGCGGTCGCCCGGCTGGTCCCCGGCGTTCTGGGGAACCGCGAGTCCATCGCCGACGAGTCGTTCAGCGACGGGTTGCTCGAATACCCCCACTACACCCGCCCGGCCGAATTCGAGGGCATGGACGTTCCGGCGGTACTCCGATCCGGTGATCACGGTCGGGTGGACCGCTGGCGTCGGGCAATGGCGCTTCGGCGGACGATGGAGCGGCGTCCCGACCTCATGGAACGGCGCGGTGGGCTCAGCGCAGCCGACCAGAAGCTCCTCGACGAATTCGACTGACCGAGCGAACCCGCTCAACTCCAGCACGCGTGGGCCGAAAGGCCCATATGACGACGGAACTGCTGCTTCCCGCCGGTACGGCGACCTGGGACGAGGTCGCACGATCGATCGAGCACGCCGTCGGCGACCTCATCGCCGAACGGGTGTCCGGAATCGGTGTGACCGTGCAGGGCCAGGAGGCCCGAATCGACGGCCATCGGACCGCCGATCGTTGTATCCGGCTCACCGCCCGGGGCAACGACGAGTTGTCGGGAGCCAACCGCTTGACCGTGCGTGATGAACGTGCCGTGTTGGCCGTCGGCTTCTCCGCTGCG
>CALBVR010000237.1 GCA_937969565.1 uncultured Acidimicrobiales bacterium
GTCGGTCTCGATGACGACCTCATGATTCGGGTTGTCGTGGACTTCGGTGATGGCGGCCAGTCGGAGGTGGGAGTGCTCGCATCGTTTGGCGAGTTCGGCTCACCGTTCGCGTTGGAGTTCACCGGCAGCGTGGATCGTCCGCTTCGCGTGCATCGCGGGAGCGAGTCGGTGTTGGTGTGGGTGGAGGACTGCGTTCCACTCCGCGCCGCGAACGACTGATCGGCTCCCTAACATGACCCCATGATCTTCGGGGTCTCCATCGTGAACCTGATCGTGGCGATTCTTGCGGCAACGCTCATCATTCGCACGGGTCTGGCCATTCTTCGGGGCATGGCTGCGCCGATTCCTGAGCCGCCGCCGCCGGGTGAGCTGCGGAAGGTCAAGATTCAGTTCCGTTGTGCCGTGTGTGGCACGGAGGTGCGGATGACGGCGGCCAATGATCAGGAGCCCGAGGCGCCGCGTCATTGCATGCAGGAGATGGACCTGGTCGCTCCGATCGAGTGAGCAGATTGTTGCTTGCCCGTTTTGACGGGCGAGTTGTCCACAGTTGTTCCGCATCGTGAACAACACAAACAACATTCGCCACATCAGGCGCTTTCCCCCGCCCACTTGCACACGAAACAGTTGAAAAATCAACGGTTACCACCGCGACGAAGCAACGGTGAGGGATTCACCACACGCTGTGGGAAACGTTGTGGACGTTGTGGAAAGCCCCGAAACAGCGCCAAAACGGCGTTCACTTATCCACAAGCTGTGGAAACGTTTGGGGGAAACTACAACGGTGTGATTAGCGCAGCTGAGTGGCGGTGATGATGCCGCCCAGGATGAAGCCGAGACCAAGCAGCGTGTAGCCGTTGTGGGCGTCATCGATGCCGGGCATGAGGCCGACATAGTTCAAGAAAATGATCAGCATTCCCACGGCCAGAAGACCGAACAACAGGTAGGTGACCCACGCCGGGCTGGGCGTGTCGTCCAGTTCACGAACCGTCTCCACCTGACGAATGTTTTGCGGTTGCGTGCCCTTGGGGGTCACACGACCGCCCTGGACCTTGCGCTTCTTCGGACTGGCCATTCCCAGAGTGTACGGGGCCGACGGCCCGGCCGGAAACCGGCGGGCCAACCGTCCCCGCTCAGGCGGGTGATCCCGCGCCTGTCGCCTCCGGCGACCCCGTCGCTCAGGCGGGTGTCTGTGCTCGGGCGATGAAGTTCCGCAGCAGGTCGTGTCCGGCTTCGGTGAGGATCGACTCCGGATGGAACTGCACGCCTTCGATGTCGTACTCCCGGTGGCGCAATCCCATGATCAGGCCGTCGTCGGACTCCGCGGTGATTTCGAGCACGTCGGGAAGGGTTGAACGATCGACGATCAACGAGTGATAGCGGGTGGCTTCGAGCGGGTTCGGCAACCCGGCGAATACGCCGATGTCCCGGTGGTCGACCATCGACGTCTTTCCGTGCATGACGTTCGGCGCACGAATCACATCGCCACCGAAGACCTCACCGATGCACTGCAGTCCGAGGCACACACCGAAGAGCGGGCGCTTGCCTGCCGAGTCGGCAATCAATGCGTTGGAGATGCCCGCATCCTTTGGGCTGCCGGGTCCGGGGCTGATGAGGATGGCGTCCGGGTTGAGCTCGTCGACACCGGCGAGATCGATCTCGTCGTGCCGACGGACGATGGGGTTCACACCGAGCTCACCCAAATACTGGACGAGGTTGTAGACGAACGAGTCGTAGTTGTCGATGACGAGTATGTTCACGATCAGCCGTCGTCAGCAGGTGCTTCGGTCGTGGTGGTCGTTGTCGTCGTCGTGGTGGTTGTCGTGGTGGGCGCCACCGTCGTCGTGGTGGTTTCCTCGACGGTCAGCTCGCCGACGATGATGCGGACGGTCTCACCCTCTTCGAGTTCGATGAAGGGTGGCGGGCTCTGCTCGAGCACCCGAGCGTCCTGGGCGGCGTCGGTCACCGGTTCGAATTCGACCTCGACCTCGAAGCCCGAGGAGACCAGCTGCTGGCGGGCGGAGTCGACGAGCAAGTCGACCACGGACGGCACCTGGACGCGGGCAACGCCGCTGGACACGTAGATCGTCAGCAGGCCGTCGCCGCGCAGGAGCGCCCCGGCGGCGGGTTCGGTGCGCAGCACGAGTCCCTCTTCCACCTCGGGATCGGGCTCCTGGATTTCGACGAAGCGGAAGCCGAGTTCGAAGACCTCGTTGAGCGCCTCGTTGAACGGCTGGCCGGCAAAGTCTGGCACCGTGCGCTCGGACGGGCCGAGGGACACGGTGATCTGGACGAGCGAGCCGCGGTCGGCCAGTTCGAGGGGAAGCGGGTCCTGGGCGATGACTTCACCGGCCGGGAAGATGTCGTTGTCTTCCTCGATCGTCTGCACCTGGAAACCGAGGCGGCCAAGCTGCCGAGCTGCTTCATCGACCGGCAGTCCGACGACGGCGGCAACTTCGATGCGACCCTCGGCCTCGCTGACCACGATGTTGACGACGGAACCGGCGTCGACGCGGGCGCCGGCGGGCGGGTCCTGGCTGAAGATGCGCCCGTCGGGCACGTCCTGGTTCGGTTGGGCGCTGACGCTGGGCACGAGGCCCTGGCTTTCGATGAGGCTGATCGCCTGGTTCATCTCGAGGTTCGTGTAGTCCTCGAGGTCGACCATGTCGGCGGTCTCGTCGATTGGGGCATCCGTATCTACGGCGTCGTCGTTTCCGGTCAGGGCGGCGATGAACGCCTGACCGAGGAAGCCGAGCAGCACGAGCAGAATCATGAGGGCAACGAAGAACAGTGCGTTGCGCTTCCACGTGTCGTCACGCTCAACGACGACGGTCGCCGGTTGCACCGGCGGAACCGGTTCGGCAGTCATGACCGGCACCGAGGCGGCGACTGGCGCAGCAGCAACTGCCGCAGGACGCGCCGTGGGCGGCTCGGTGGCGGGGATGAGGACGGTGGCGTCTTCGATCTCGGGAGCGGTGGAACGGCCGGTCGTCGGGCGAACGGGTGCGGGTGCCTGCGGTTTGGCGGCGGCTGCGCCGGCGCCGGCGTTGAGCGAGTGGGCACCGCCCAGGTAGCGCTTGAGATCGGCGGCGAAGTCACGAACCGACGGGTAGCGGTTGACCGGGCTCTTCGCCAGGCCCTTGAGCGTGATCGCCTCGAGCGACTGCGCCATCTCGACCCCGAGACGGCTCGGCCGCTGCGGTGCCTGGTCGACGTGCTTGCGGGCGATCTCGACCGGCGAGTCGCCGATGAACGGCGGACGGCCAGTCATCATTTCGTAGAGGACGACGGCGAGCGAGTAGACGTCGCTGCGGGGGCCGACCTTCTGGCCCTGGGCCTGCTCAGGCGAGAGGTAGGTGGCGGTGCCGAGCACGGTGCCGCCTTCGGCGGTCATGTCGGTCTCGGCGCCGGCGGTGAGCGCCTTCGCAATGCCGAAGTCGGCCAGCTTCACCTGTCCGTCGGACGTGATGAGCACGTTGCCGGGCTTGACGTCCATGTGGACCATGCCCTGGCGGTGGGCGGCATCGAGAGCGGCGGCCACGTCGATGGCGACCTTTGCGGCCCGGTCCGGGTGCAGGCGGCCTTCGTTGCGCAGTACATCCGCAAGGCTGCGCCCGTCGACGTACTCCATGACGATGAACGGGGCACCGTCCTCTTCGCCCTGGTCGAACACACCGACGATGTTCTGGTGGTTCAGGCTCGCAACGAGCTGCGCCTCACGGCGGAGGCGCTCAACGAACGCATCGTCCTGCGAAAGCTCGTCGCTGAGGATCTTCACCGCCACGGGACGATTGAGAAGTTGGTCGCGCGCAAGGTAGACATCGGCCGAACCGCCGGTGGCCAGCTGACGATGCAGTTCGTATCGGCCCGCGAGGACCTCGTAGGACGTGTCCGACATAACCGCCATAGGTTACAGACCCATTGCGAAGAACGCAGATCGAGACCCCCACGAATCGCCGACGACGTTCGCCGTTGCTCAGCGAGTGGCAGCCCATGCGGCGATCACGGCCTGAGCCACCGGTCCGGCCACCCGCCCGCCGGTCTGCTCACCAATCGCCTCGTCGGCCTCGACGAGCACCGCAACGGCGATCGATGGACGGTCCGGATTGGTCCCGGCGAAGGCGATGACCCATGCGTGGGTCGACTCGATGTCGGCCCCGAGCTGGGCGGTGCCGGTCTTCGCGCCGACGATCAGCCCGTCCACCGCGATGCTCTGCCCGGTCCCGCTCTCGACCACCTCGACCATTGCCTCGCGCATGTCGATCGCCGTGTCAGGCCGAACCGCTCGCATCCAGGGGGTGAGGTCGCCCTCGGCCAGAACCGCGCCCTCGGAGTCGATGACCGTGTCGATCAGGTGCGGCGTGGGCACGACGCCGTCGTTGGCGATCGTCGCGGCCACGAGCGCCATTTGGAGCGGCGTCGCTTTCACCTCGAACTGTCCGATTGCACTCTGGGCGAGCGACGGGGCGTCGTCGGTCAGCGGGACCGGAATGAGGCTGTCGCCAAGCTGACGGAGAAGGTCGGGGTCGACGTCAACGTCCCGACCGAGCTCGTCACCGAAGTCCGTGGGCATGACGGACGCTTCCACACCGGGCAGCGCGAGTGGTGGCACCGCGTTGAACCCGAACCGTTCGGCCGTGTCGATGAGCGCCGCCTCGCCGAGCAGTTCGACCGCCAGCTGTGCGAAGCCGGCGTTGCAGGATCGGCGGATGAGGTCTCGCATCGGGCCACCGCACTGACCGCCGTTGAAGTTGGAGAGCTGGCTCGTGGTCAGCGGCGGCGTGTAGGAGGTGACGGACGGGAACGTCGGGACGTCGAGCGAGGCGACGGCCGCTTCGAGCGCCGCCGATGCCGTGACGATCTTGAAGGTAGAGCCGGGGAAGTAGATCTCGCGGATCGTCTTTGGCAGCAGCGGATCGCCGGGGGCCGAGAGCAGGGCCTGTCGTTCCCGCCGGGCGGCGTCGGTGTCCAGGCTGGACAGCAGGTTCGGGTCGTAGCTCGGCCACGACCACAGCGCCTCGACCGCACCGGACTGCGCGTTGAGAACGACGACGGAACCGTTGCGGTCGCCGAGCGCTTCGCGTGCGGCCTCCTGCACCTCGACCGACAGCGTGAGGTTCACGTCGGCCGTGCTCGAATCGCCGCCGATGAGCTCCCGGATCGTGTCGTCCAGCTCGTTCTGCTCGCCCCGGAGCTCCGAGTCGAACTGTGCTTCGAGGCCGGTGCCTCCGCTGTCGAAACTGAAGTGGCCGGTGACCTCGGCGAAGAGTTCGCCGAGCGGGTACACGCGCTGCCGGGCAAACGGGCCGTCTTCCACGTCGATCGAGCGGGCGAGGACGGTGCCGTCTGCGGCCCGGATCTCGCCCCTGGGTGCACCGAAGTCGGCCACCAACGGCCGGCTGTTGGACGGGTGTTCGTTGTATTCGGTGGCGTCGAACACCTGCAGGCGGTTGAGCTGAACGAAGAGGACGAAGTAGGCGACGAGCAGACCGATTCCGAGGCGTCGGATCTGCTGGTTCACGGGACGACCTCGAAGTCGTCGGTGGGGGCGAGCTCGGGTCGGAGCGCGGCGTCGTTCGAGATGCGGAGCAGGAGGGCGACGAGCACCCAGTTCGCAACGAGGGAGGACCCGCCATAGGAGACGAACGGCAGCGTGATCCCGGTGAGCGGCACGATGCGGATGATCCCGCCGATGATGATGAAGGCTTGGATGCCGAGCAGGGCCGAGAGCGAGACGGCGAGCAGCTTGGGGAACTGGTCGCGGGCGCCGGTGGCGATGCGCAGGCCGGAGGCCACGATCGACACGAACGCGATGAGGATGGCGGTGGAGCCGATCAGGCCGAGTTCCTCACCGATGGCGGCGAAGATGAAGTCGGTCTCGACCTCGGGGATCCGGTACGGCTCGCCCCGGCCGGGTCCCGTTCCCGTGATGCCGCCGTTGGCGAGCGCGAACGTGGCCTCGACCGGCTGGAAGCCCTTGCCATCCGGATCGGCCCACGTGTCGAGCCAGATGTCGAGCCGGTCCTGCACGTGGCCGAAGATCTGCGCCGCCATCCAGCCGCCGATGAGGAACAACCCCATCCCGGTCAGCAGGTACGACAGACGGGACGTGGCGACCCAGAGGGTCACAGCGGCGACGAGAAAGAGCAGCAGGGACGAGCCGAGGTCCTTCTCAGCGACCATGACCAGCAGGGCCAGGCCGAGCGCTGCGAACACCGGTGCCAGGTGCCGGGGCTCGGGAAACGACATTGGCCCGATTCGCAGGCGGGCGACCTGCAGGATCTCCCGCTTCTCGGCCAGGTAGCTGGCGATGAAGATGGCGAGCGCGATCTTGGCGAACTCACCCGGCTGGAAGTTGACCGGGCCGAGCCGGACCCAGATGCGGGCGGAGTTCACTTCACGGCCGAGGAACGGCAGCAGCGGAAGGAGCAGCAGCACGATTCCGGAGACGCCGGCCAGGTATCGGTAGTCGTCGAGGATGCGGGTTCGCGGGACGAAGATCATCGTCGCCGTGAAGGCGGCGATGCCGATGGCGGTCCACACC
>CALBVR010000238.1 GCA_937969565.1 uncultured Acidimicrobiales bacterium
GAGGAAGCCTTCGGCCAGCGTCGGCGGGCTGCTCAGCGCCACCTCCAGGTCGCCGGGCCGTGACCAGTAGGCGAGCATGGCGCCGAGGTCGGCGAGCGGATCGCCGAGCGTGGTGAGCTCCCAGTCGAGTACTGCGGCCACGTTGCCGTCGGCATCGACGATCGTGTTGTCCAACCGGTAGTCGCCGTGGACGAGGCGGGCCGGACCCTGATCGGGGACCTTGGCCATGAGCAGGTCGTAGCCCTCGACGATGGTCGGATCGTTTTCGCCTTCGGTTGCGTCGACCTGACGCATCCAACGCTTCACCTGCCGCACCACGTAGCCCTCGCGCTTTGCGAAGTCCCCAAGGCCGACTTCGTCGATGTCGACCTGATGGATCTTCGCCAGGTTCTCCACCACCGAGATGCCCATCTGTCGGCGGAGGTCCAGGCTGAAGCCCTCGGCGATGCGCTTGCTACGAACGACGGCGCCCTGCACCCAGTCCATCACGTAGAAGTCCGCGCCTGTGATGCTGCCGTCCTGGCACAGGCCGACCATCGTCGGCACGGGCACCTGGGTATCGGCCAGCGCCGCCATCACCCGATGTTCGCGGGCCATGTCGTGGGCGGTGGCGAGCACGTGGCCTGTCGGCGGGCGACGGAGCGCCAGCTCGGTCCCGGCCTGGTCGGTCACCTGGAACGTGAGGTTGGAACGGCCGCCCGCAATCTGGTTGAACACCAGCGGGGGAGCGAGGCTGCGACCCTGTTCGCCGAGCTGTTCGGCGATCCAGGCGGTGACCGGTTCGACGTCGATACCGGGTGGGGCCATCGGCTCCGTTGCCTCGTCTGCCACGTTCGTTCCTTCCCTCACCGCCTCATCTTTTGCGGCAAATTTGCCGATCGGACTGAGCATGGCGGCGAAAACAACCTCTGAGCACGTCAGACTAGGCGACGCCCGTGGGGACTGGCTCCGTTGGGGGCCCTATCTCTCCGAACGGGCGTGGGCCACGGTGCGAGAGGATTACAGCGCCGACGCAAACGTGTGGGGCCACTTTCCCCACGACCATGCGCGGTCCCGCGCCTTTCGCTGGAACGAGGACGGCCTTGGCGGTATCTGCGACGACCGGCAGCGGCTGTGCCTTGCATTCTCGTTCTGGAACGGACGAGATCCGATCCTGAAAGAACGGGTCTTCGGACTGACCGGAGACGAGGGCAACCACGGCGAGGACGCGAAGGAATACTGGTGGTACCTCGACTCGACGCCGAGTCACTCCTGGATGACCTGGGCCTACGCCTACCCCCAGTCGGAGTTTCCGTACGAGGAACTCGTCAAGACGAATGCCAAACGGGGTCGCAGCGAACGCGAATACGAACTGGCGGACACCGGCGCCCTCGATGGGGGCTTCTGGGACATCGTCATCGACTATGCGAAGGCCGACACGGACGACATCGTCGCCCGCGTGACCGTCACCAACACCGGCGAGGAAGCGGACACGATCCACGTCCTGCCGACGCTCTGGTTCCGCAACACGTGGCGGGGCCAACACTCGCC
Organism: uncultured Acidimicrobiales bacterium; assembly: GCA_937969565.1. Classification (GTDB taxonomy): domain Bacteria; phylum Actinomycetota; class Acidimicrobiia; order Acidimicrobiales; family SHLQ01; genus SHLQ01. Next base: position 1,531 of record CALBVR010000238.1, read on the forward strand.
GCCGCAAATCACCCGGTACGGCGATGCCCTGGTTGCGTCCGGGTCGGGGCCCACCATGCGCCTCACCACGACCGAGCCCAGCCCGACGGCGCTCTTCTGCGACAACGAGACCAACGCCGAGCGCTGCGGCGGCGCCACCCACTCCGAGTATCCCAAGGACGGCATCAACGACCATGTCGTGAATGGCGACGACACCGTGAACCCAGACGAGACCGGAACCAAGGCCTCGTTCTGGTTCCAGCGCGAGGTCGCAGCGGGGGAGAGCACCACCTTCACCGTCCGACTCAGCAACGCGCCGCTCGACGCGCCAGCGGACTCCCCGGATCGGGTGATCGATGTTCGCCGCCGGGAAGCAGACGAGTTCTACGACACCGTGATTCCCGCAGACACCTCCGACGAGGACCGGCGCATCGCCCGCCAGGCCTTCGCCGGAATGATGTGGGGCAAGCAGTTCTACAACTTCGACGTGCTGGACTGGCTGGAGGGCGACGGAACCGCCGCGTCCGAGTCGCCGTATCGGCCGCCCCGGAACGCCGAGTGGCAGCACCTCAACTGCGCCGACATCATCTCCATGCCCGACCCGTGGGAGTACCCCTGGTTCGCCGCATGGGATCTGGCCTTCCACTGCATCCCGATGGCGCACATCGACCCGCAGTTCGCGAAAGACCAGCTGCTGGTCCTGATGCGCAATCACTTCATCCACCCCAACGGGCAGCTCCCGGCCTACGAATGGGCCTTCAGCGATGTGAACCCGCCGGTGCACGCGTCGGCGGCGATGACCGTCTTCCAGATCGACGGCTGTCGCGACCTCAAGTTCCTTGCGGCGATCTTCAACAAGCTCCTCCTCAACTTCAGTTGGTGGATCAACCGGCGCGACGAAGACGGCCGCAACGTGTTCGACGGCGGCTTTCTCGGGCTCGACAACATCAGCCCGATCGACCGGTCGGAGGGCGTGCCCGCCGGCTACCGACTGGAGCAGTCCGACTCGACCGCATGGATGGCCACCTTCGCACTCCGCATGTTGGAGATGGCCCTGCTCCTCCGGGAGACCGACGACATCTACGCCGAGCTGCCCCAGAAGTTCTTCGACCACTTCGCTGCGATCGCCAAGGCCATCCACGAGCAGGGTCTGTGGAACGAGCAGGACGGCTTCTACTACGACGTGCTCCAGGGCCCCGAACACTCCGTTCCCTTCGAGCTCCGCTCCATGGTCGGCCTGATCCCACTGTTCGCCGTGTCGGCGGTGCCGACGACCACGATCACGACGCCAACGCCGTTCGCCGATCACTTCATGTGGTTCATCACCGAACGCGGCGCCTATGCCCGAACCGTGTTGCGGTCCAACCCGGACATGACCTACCCGACGCTGCTCTTCTCCATCGCCGGCATCGAGCGACTCGAGCGCATCTGCGAGCGGCTCTTCGACGAGAACGAGATGCTCTCGCCCTACGGCATCCGCTCGTTGTCGGCGGCGCACCGCGACGACCCGTTCACCCTCGACGTGCCCGGGGTGAAGTCCACGGTCGGATACGTGCCGGGGGAGTCGAACACCCCGATGTTCGGCGGCAACTCGAACTGGCGCGGCCCCATCTGGTTCCCGGTGAACCACCTGCTGATCGAAAGCCTGCAGACGTTCGCCGAGTATGGCGGCGACAACGTGAAGATCGAGTTCCCGACGGGTTCGGGCACGCTCCTTCCCCTGTCGCAGATCACGGACGCACTCCGCGATCGGATGATCGACCTGTTCCGACGCAACCCCGATGGCTTGCGTCCGGCCGACACCGACCAACGGATCGTGGATGACCGGGTCCTCTTCTACGAGTACTTCGACGGCGACACCGGCCGCGGCCTCGGCGCCTCCCACCAGACCGGCTGGACCGGCCTGGTCGCCGACCTGATCGTCCGCCGTCCACCGGCCAATCCGCCGAACGACGCCTGAGCGCACCGGAGCGTCGCCGACCGCCGTAGTCTGGGCGCCATGGCAGACGTAACCGACGAAACCTTCGGCACCGACGTGTTGGAGCGGTCCAAGACCGTTCCCGTCATCATCGACCTCTGGGCGCCATGGTGCGGGCCGTGCACAACCCTCACTCCGATTCTGGAGAAGGTCGTGGGCGAGGCGCAGGGCCTGGTCGAGCTGGCCAAGGTGAACGTCGACGAGAACCCGCAGATCTCGCAGGCGTTCCAGGTGCAATCGATTCCCGCCGTGTACGCAATGAAGGACGGCCAGGTCGTCGACGGGTTCATGGGTGCACAGCCCGAATCCGAAGTGGTTGCCCTCGTGCAACGCCTGCTCGACGGTTCCTCTGCCGGCCCGGTCGACGCCGAGGAAGCCGCGGCCGAGGACGATGCTGCCGGTGAACCGACCATCTCGGAGCCGCAACCCATGGAGGCGCCGGTCGAGGCCGAGGCCGAAGCGTCCGCCCCGGCGGCACCGCCGGCGGACACCGCTGCGATCGAAGCGGAGCTCGAGGACATCCTCACCCGGGTGAAGGGCGACGACGAAGCGCGGGAGCGCTACCTGGCGCTGCTCGAACAGCTTGGTCCGGAGCATCCGACGACCAACACCTTCCGACGTCGCCTCGCCACAGCGCTCTTCTAGCGGGCCCGTCGCCGGGGCGTCATCCCGGGACACCTGCTAACTTTTCTTCAACGACTTCCCCCGTCGAATCTGTGAACGAGGAAGTCGTGCCGTGCCTGAGGCACCCGACCGATCATCCGTATCGGCTCCCGATCCGCTCACCGCGCTCCGGTCCAGCGATGCCCGCCCTCTGGTCGAACAGTGGCGGGATCGTTCCCGCGCGTGGTGGGCCGACCGTCGTCTCGACCCGCGGGTGCTGGCCGTGCTCGTCGTCGTGGTGGTCTCCGCTGTCGTTGCGCCCCGGTTGCTCCGAGCTGGTGATCCGCCGATCGAAGACAGCATCCCGCTCGCCGTTCCCGTAGCGAGCAGCGCCGCGCCGATCCCGGCCGAGCAGGTGGACCTTGCCACCGGGCAAGCGCAGGCAGAGGAGTCGACCGTGGTGGTCGTGCATGTGGCCGGCGCGGTACAGGCGCCGGGCCTCGTCGCCGGCTCGCCGGGTTGGCGGGTGGCCGACGCCATCGCTGCCGCTGGCGGTACCAGCCCCGGCGCCGACCTGGACCGGGTGAACCTGGCAGCACCGATCGTCGATGGCGAACGACTCTTCGTTCCGCGCACCGACGAAGAGCCGCCGACCGTGGTCACGGGTACTCGGCCCTCGGGTGCATCGGGAACCTCTGCGGTCGATCGTGAACCGGTCAATCTCAACGCCGCAAGCCCTGGGGACCTCGAGCGGCTGCCCGGCGTTGGCCCGGTGACCGCCGAAGCGATCGTCGCCCACCGGGATGCCCATGGCCCGTTCGGCTCGGTGGATGCGCTCGTGGCCGTCCGAGGGATCGGCCCGGCGACCGTCGAAGCACTTCGGGAGCACGCGGTGGTCGGATGATCGGCTCCATCACCGCAGACGAACGCGCACTGCTCCTGTTGGTCCCCGGTGCCTTCCTCGCCGCCCGGCTCTCGCCCGAGGTGCCCTGGTGGATGGTCGGCCTTGTGGCCGGCGTCGGCTTGGCGCTCGTGCGGCCGTGGGTGGTCGTGGTTGGGCTGCTGCTTGCCGTCGGTCTGCGGGCCGATGCGGCGGTGTCCGGACTGCAACCGGTCGCCACCCGGCCGGTTGCAACGGTGGAGATCCGGCTCGTCACCGATCCATCGCCTTCCGACGTCTCGTGGTGGGCGGTGGCCGAAGCGGAGGAGGGGCGGGTCATGGTCGAGGGTCGTGGCCCGGTTGCCGCTGTCCTCTCCAGCCTCGCTGCGGGCGATCGCCTCACCGTCTCAGGCACCCAACGCGGGTTCGCTCCCCGGAGCGATTGGGAGGTGAGCCGAGCGCTGGTCGGCAGGGTCGACCTGACCGATGTGCACCGGGTCGACCCCGACGGCGGCATCCGCGGGTTGGCCACCGCCTTCCGGCGACGTCTCCTGGAGGGCGGACGCTCGATTCCGGGCGGCGACCGTGCCCTGTTCGCCGGTCTCGTCTATGGCGACGATCGTGAGCAGCGGCCGGTCGATGCCGACAACTTTCGAGCGGCGGGGCTCGGACACCTGCTCGCGGTGTCCGGCCAGAACGTCGTCTTCGTGCTCCTCGTCGCTGCGCCAATGCTGAGCCGGGTGCGCAACGTGTGGCTTCGCCTCGCCACCACCACGCTTATCCTCGCCCTCTTCGGATTCCTCACCCGCTTCGAACCGTCGGTCACCCGGGCGCTCGTGATGGCCGGGTTGGCCGCCGTGGCCTCGACGCGTGGCAGCCCCTCGGCCGCATCCCGCGTCCTCCCGCCCGCCGTGGTCGGCCTGCTGTTGCTGTTTCCGCTGATGGCCTGGTCGCTGGCCTTCCAGCTGTCTGTGGCGGCGACATCCGGCCTGGTGCTCCTGTCGACCCGCATCGAGTCACACCTTCCCGCTCCGCGCATCGTGGCGGCTCCGCTTGCCGCCACGGCAGCCGCGCAACTGGCCGTGTCGCCCCTGTTGCTCGTCACCTTCGGTTCGGTCTCGTTGTTGGCGCTGCCGGCAAACCTGCTCGCTGGGCCCGCTGCGGCGTTCGCCATGATGTGGGGCCTCACCGCCGGTTCCGTGGCGTCCATCACCCCCGCTGGAGTCGCCACCGTGTTGCACATGCCGACTCGGCTGGCCATCGGCTGGATCACGTTGGTGGCGTCGACGGCCGCCGACATTCCCGTCGGCCGATTCGGCGGGTGGCATCTCGCAGCGTTGGTCGCCGGTCTCGCTTCGCTGTCCCAACGTCGCCCGGTGTTCCGGGCCGCGGGCGGCGCGCTGATGGCTCTGTCGTTGTTGCTTCCGCTGCTCGCCCCGCCGGAGGTCGGCGAAGGCCGGCACACCCTGATGGACGGCGTGGTGCTCTACCGCTCCGACCAGGGCCACGACGTGTTGGTGCTCGACCGGACGACGGGCGCAGAGCAGGTCCTCGAGGTGCTGCGTGAGGCGCACCCGGACCGGATCGATCTTCTGCTGGTCACCAGCCCCAGCCGTTCGGCCGGGAGGCTGGTTCACGTGCTGACGAGCCGCCACGATGTGGTCGACATCTGGGCGCCAACCGGCCATCAGGTACCCGGTGCCCGCATCCATCCCGAACGAGCAACGGTCGGGGAGCTGAGGGTCGACTGGCCCCGGGACGGGGACCCCACGGTGACGCTGCTGGCCGGTGGTTCGACTGCCACACCCGCCGGATAGTGTCGAGTCCGATGTCCGCCGAAGCAGCTTCCGTCGAAGTCGTCGTGGCCCCATGGGCCGACGAGCCAGAGCAGTGGGTTCGCGTCGAGGCCTCGTCACCCACCGGCCTCCTCGACATCGTTCGCGCTGCGGAGAACGCCGCCGAGCTCCTCGGCTGCCCGGACCCGGCGGCCATGATCGACGGTGAGATCGACGACGACCTGTGGGTGGCCACCGCCTCGCTACTCGTCGCCTGGGGCGTGGGTGCGCTCGAGACGGCCAACGTGAAGTCGGCCCATCGGCTGTTCGGCATGCAGGACGCAATCAACCTTGCGGGCGAAGATCGGGTCGCACCATGACCGTTGTGGTCCTGAAGGGCAACGACGACACGCTGCTGAGCCAGGCGGTGTCCGACAAGGTCAAGGAGCTCGTCGGCTCCGGCGATTCCTCACTGATGGTGGAGGAGCTCTCCGAAGAGCAGTACCGCATGGAGGACGACACGTTCGCCATCACCCGGCTGGTCGACGCCGCGCAGACGCCGCCGTTCCTCACCGAACGTCGCGTCGTCGTTGGCCGCCACCTCGGTCGGTTCTCCAAGGCGGCCGATGTCGAGGCGTTGGTGCAGTGGCTCGGCTCGCCGCTGCCGAGTACCGATCTGGTGCTCGTCTGGGAGAAGGGGGTCAGCCCACGGCAGGACCGCCTCTCCGCGATCCCCAAGTCGCTCAGCGAAGCATTGTCGGCAGCGGGCGCCGAAGTGGTCGAGACCGGTGTGCCGGGCGGAAAGAACGCCGGCGCCTGGCTGGAACGTCAGCTGAAGCAGTCGGCGGTCCGGATCGATGCCCGGGCTGCGAACATGATCGCGGAACACCTCGGTGAACAACGCAGCCGCGTCGTCAACCTGCTCAACACGCTCGAGGCCGTCTACGGGCCAGACACCAAGCTCGGGGCCGAAGAGGTCGAGCCGTTCCTCGGCGAAACGGGTGACGTTCCTCCGTGGGAACTCACCGACGCCATCGACTCCGGCAAGATCGACGTGGCGCTCGACAAGCTCCACCGCATGGTCGACTCCGGCGGCCGTCATCCCTTGCAGGTCATGGCCAGCCTCCAGACCCATTATCTGCGGATGGCCCGACTCGAGGGCGCTCCAGTCGCCGGCGAGAAGCAGGCCGCCCAGCTGCTCGGCATGAAGGGCAGCACGTTTCCCGCGAAAAAGGCCCTCACCCAGACCAAGCGGCTGGGCAACGGGGGAGTCAAGCGCGCAATCGGGCTGTTGTCCGAAGCCGACCGCGGTCTGCGGGGCGAATCCGGCTGGCCGCCGGAACTCGTGATGGAAGTGCTCGTCGCTCGCCTCGCCGCGCTTCGCTAGCCACACCGATCCGTTCATAGACTCCGGCCATGTCGATCCTCGCCATCATCGTGGGCGTCGCCATCGTGCTCTCGGTCATCGCCGACCTCGTGAACACGCTGGTCACCACGACCACCTCACAGTGGCGCTGGTGGATGACGCGCATCCTCTACCAACGGACATGGGCCATCACCCGGGCCGTGGGGCACCGGATCACCGATGAACGCCGGCGGGAACGCTTCTTCTCGATCTACGCCCCGCTCACCGTGCTCGGCATGCTGTTCGCGTGGGTGACCCAGCAGATCATCGGATTCGGGCTGATCTGGTGGGGAATCGGCGGCGTCGACGGGGTGCAGAGCCTGTGGGACGCCATCTACTACTCCGGCGTGGTGTTCTTCACGGTCGGGTTCGGCGAGGTCGTGCCCGCCGATCAGGTGCCGCGATTCGGTGCGCTGATCGAAGCGTTCACCGGTGTGCTCACGACCGCGTTGGTCATCGGCTACCTCCCGGCCCTCTACGCGGCCTACTCCGAGCGGGAACAGAAGCTCCTCACGCTGGACGATGGCACGGAGGAACGGATCACCCCAACGAACCTGGTGCTGTCGCGCTGCCACGACGGCAACGCCGAACGGATGGACCCGTTCTTCGCCGAGTGGGAGCTGTGGATCGCCCAGGTGATGGAGACCCACACCACGTTCCCCATGCTCACGCTCTTCCGGTCGCAGCATCCGGGTCAGAGCTGGGTCACCGCTCTCGGCGTCGTCACGGATGCCGCTCTCCACATGGAGATGGTCGAAGGGCAGCAGGGCGGCCCCGCCTACTGGGCGTACCGCCGGTCGGCCCGGCTGATGCAGATGTTGTGCGACGGTGCCGATCTCTCGGCCTATCGACGGCAGCTCGACGAGGGGTACTCGGGCGATCCCGCCGTCTTCCGGCAGTTGTACGAGGCGATGGAGGAGCACGGGTTCTCGATGGTCCCGTTCGACGAGGCGTTCGAACGGAGCCAGGCCATCCGACGGACGTACGATGCCCAGCTCGAGTTCCTCATCGATTCACTCGACGCCCCTCGAGGATTCTGGGGCCACGTGATCGGTCATTCGATCGAAGCCCCCACCCACATCGAACCGGGCGAGCAACGCTGGACCGGTCTGCGACCGGAGTGACCCGAAAACGCAAGAACGCCGGCCCGAGGGCCGACGTTCTCCAATGTTCTGTTGCCGGGGCCGTGGCCCCGGAGTCACCGTTGGCTCAGGAAGCGGCTTCCTGAAGCGAGCGGACCTGCTTGGTGAGGCGGCTCTTGGTGCGGGCGGCGGCGTTCTTGTGGATGGTTCCACGGGAAGCAGCCTTGTCGATGCGCTTGATGGCAAGACGGAGCTTGTCGTCGGTGTCCTCGGCGCCGGCTTCGGCGGCTTCGAGCACGGTGCGAGTGCGGGTGCGCAGCTCGGCGCGGATCTGACGGTTGCGGGCGTTGCGCTTTTCAGTCTGGCGGTTGCGCTTGATCTGGCTCTTGATGTTGGCCACGGAAGATTCGACCTCGGTGTCGTTGCAGTCCGTCCCTCGGACCAGTTGCACAGGTTACCGGTGCCACGGCATTTCCCAAACTGTCGCGGCTGCGCAGAAAAGCGGCGAAGTCCAGCGGTTCCCCGGTACCGTCCAAGGGGTCTATGGACCAGTCGCTCATTCGCAACACTTCGATCATCGCTCACATCGATCACGGCAAGTCGACCCTGGCCGATCGCATGCTGGAGCTCACGGGCGCCGTCGAGGCCCGGGACATGAAGGCGCAGTACCTCGATTCGATGGATCTCGA